>JBPCQE010000064.1:0-13635 GCA_050998435.1 Sphingomicrobium sp.
GTCATCAGATTGCGCGACTGCTCGACCCCCCAGCGCATCGGCTTGGGGCCGGAATAGCGGCGATCGAAATTGACGAAGCATTTGTTGCCGAGCCCTGCCCCCTGCCAGACGCAGAACGGCGAATCGACGATGATCGAGGCCGGGGTCATGCCGTTCTCGAGCGCGGTTTCGTAGACGATCGGCTTGAATGCCGAGCCCGGCTGGCGAAGCGCCTGAGTGGCTCGGTTGTAGCTCGAGCCGACGACGTCGAAGCCGCCCTGCATCGCCAGCACCCGGCCGGTGCGGACCTCCTCGGCGACGAAGCCGCCGCCGATCTCGGGGATCGAGCGCAGGGCATAATCGTCGCCAGCGACGTTCTTGACGACGATGATCATCCCGGGCCGAAAATGGCTGAAGGCGGACCCGCCGACTCCCCGTTTCGGCTGGCTTGCGGCCGATGCCGCCAACGTGCCGGTCGAGCCGTTGGCGAAGCCGATCCGAGCTTCGCCGCCGCTTTTCGACAGCACGACCGCCTTCCTCCAGTCGGGGAAGCCGGTGCCGACCGGCGCCCGGTCGAGCTGTCCGGCCCAGTCGCTCGAAACGTCGATGCTCTTTTCGAGGTCGCGCCAGCCGCGGCCGCCGTCGAATTTGGCAAGGCCTTCGCGCAGCGCTTCGGCGGCCGCGGCCTGCATGTGCGGGACCGCCGATGTCCGCACCCATAAGCCGCCTGCGTAGACGCTGTTGGGGCCCTTTTCGGCCGTTTCGCCGAACCGCTTCATCAGGTCGCGGCGAACCTCCTCCATGAAATAGCCGCCCATGTCGCGAAACTTGGCGCTGCTTCCGTAGCGAATGGTGCCGAGCGGCGCGGCGGCGGCGGCGGTCATCTGCTCGGCGGTGATGAAGCCGTTGCTGACCATCTCGCGAAGCACATAATTGCGGCGGTTGACGGCGCGCTCCGTCGCCCGCACCGGGTCATAGTTGGACGGTGCCTTGGGAAGCACCGCGAGATAGGCCGCCTCGGGCAGCGTCAGCTCGCCGACGTCCTTGTCGAAATAGGCCCGGCTCGCCGCCTGCACTCCATAGGCGTTGCGGCCGAGGAAAATGGAATTGAGATAAAGCTCGAGGATCTGCGGCTTCGTCAAAGTCGATTCGAGCCGGAAGGCGAGGATCATCTCCCGAATCTTGCGGCTGACCGCATACTCGTCGTCCTGCAGCAGATACTTTGCCACTTGTTGGGTGATCGTCGAGCCGCCGGGCACTCGGCGGCCCTGGCCGACGTTGACAGTGTAGTTGAAAACGGCCTTCACGACACCGGGATAATCGAGCCCGCCGTGACTGAAGAAGGTCTTGTCCTCGGCCGACAGGAACGCCTGGAGGACCAGTGGCGGATATTCGTCGTAAGCGAGCTCCACACGCCGCTCGCGGGCGAAAGTCTGGACCGGGTTGCCGTCGTAGCCGCGGACGTTGGTCGGCAGCGGCGCCCGGTAGGCGAGCAGTTTCTCGGAACTCGGCAGGCCGGTTGCGAAGAACAGCCACACCGCGGCGAAGAACAGGAAACCGAGTACACCGATCCACGCGGTGCGGCGCACCCAACGCCCCTCGAACCAGGGATCGAGGCGTTCGTGAACCCGCCGGTTGAAGGCGACGAGATCCGGCAGCGGCAGCTTAGGGACGGTCAGATGCCTTGGATCGATTCTGGCGAACTTCATTTGCGCCGGCATCTAGCCGGTTCGGCGAAGCCCGCAAAGCTCGATCAGCGGGCGACTCTTCAGCGACGGCTGCGCGCGGCGACGTCGGCTTCGATGGTTTCGGCGAGGCCGGCGACCAGCGCGGCGCGATGCTCGGGCGAGCGCAGCAGCAGCTCGTCGTCGGCATTGCTGATATAGCCCGCCTCGAACAGCACCGCCGGCGCCTCGGCTCGGCGAAGCACGTGGAAGGTCGCGAACCGGTGCGGCTCGGGGCGCATCCCGACCCGCGCCGCCGATTTGCGCACCAGCCGCGAGGCGAGATTGGCCGACGCGCTCATCAGGCTGCGCAGAGCGAGGTCGGAGAGCATCGAGCGGACCGAGCCGTCGGCGGCTCCGGCAATCCCGCCGGCATTCTCGGCCGCCGCGAATCGTGCCGCTTCGGCATCGGAGGCGACGTCCGACAGCGAATAGACGCTCGCTCCGCGCGCCAGCGGGTTTGGCGCGCTGTCCATGTGCAGCGACAGGAACAGGCTCGCGCCGAGCCCGCGGGCGACGCCGGCCCGCTCCTCGAGGGTCAGATAGCGATCGTTGTCGCGGGTCAAGGCGACGCGCACCCGGCCGCGCTCGACCAACCGGTCGCGAAGCTCGCGGGCCAGCGCCAGAGTCAGCTGCTTCTCGGCGATTTCCCCGGACACCGAGACGGCGCCGGGATCGCGGCCGCCGTGGCCGGCGTCGATCACGACGATCGGGCGCCCCGCTGCCTGGCCGCCGCTGACCACCACGTCGAGCGCCGGGGCGATCTTGACGGTGACGCTGCCGCGGCGCGCCTCGCCGATCTCGGCGCGATGCATGCCTTCGCTGGCCGCGGCCCCGCCTGAGCCGGCGCCGAGCACGAGGAGGGCCGCCGCGACAGCCGTCGCCAGCCCCGCGCCCGCAAGCCTTGCCGTTGTTCGCCGTTGCCGCATAGCCCCGTTCAAGCAGTTGGTTCCTGCCCCTTGTATCACGCCCATATGGTTAACGAAAAATTATGGACACCATGTGCGGTGCGAAGGCCGTCGCGGTTGCGGCCATCCTCGGCCGGTGCTAACCCACGTTTACCCGCCGGCTCGCCCGGACGGTTCCGCGCCGCGGCCCATGCAAGGCGCAGCGCCCACAAGGTTGACGCTACATGACGCCACAGAACGCCTTTCGCCCGCTCAATGTCGAGCAGGCGGGCGTGTTACCCGGGAGACTTTCCGGGATGGCCAGTGCAGCAGACGCAGTAACCCCAAATCCCGTCGCGTCCTCCGGCTCCGTGCCGCCGGGCGTGGCCGTTTTGATGGCGCGCCGCCGGCCCAGCCGGTTTGCATGGCGCGCCCGGAGAATTTTCAATGTCCATGCGCATGCTGATCGACGCGCGCCACCCGGAGGAAACCCGGGTTGCGGTCGTCAAGGGAACCCGCATCGAGGAATTTGATTTCGAATCCTCGGAGCACAAACAGCTCAAAGGCAATATCTATCTCGCTAAAGTGACCCGGGTCGAACCGTCGCTCCAGGCGGCGTTCATCGATTACGGCGGCAACCGCCACGGCTTTCTCGCCTTTTCGGAAATCCACCCCGATTATTACCAGATCCCGAAGTCCGACCGCGACGCTTTGCTCCGCGAGGAGGCCGAGCACGCCGCCGAGGAAGAGCGGCTTCGAACCGCCGAATATGACGCCGAGGACCGCCGAGCGAGCAAGCGCTCGAAGAAGGATGCTGGCGACGAAGCCGAAGACGGCAACGGCAACGGCGACGGCGACGATATTCAGGCCGGCGAAGACGAGTCCGCCGAAGCCGGAACCGGCTCGGCCCGCTCTCCGGTCGATGAATCCGCTGCCGACGAACTGAGGACTCGGCGCCAGAACCTGCGCCGCCGCTACAAGATCCAGGACGTGATCCAGCGCCGCCAGGTGCTGCTGGTCCAGGTCGTCAAGGAGGAGCGCGCCAACAAGGGCGCGGCCCTCACCACCTACCTCAGCCTCGCCGGCCGCTATTGCGTGCTGATGCCCAACACCAGCCACGGCGGCGGAATCAGCCGCAAGATCTCTGACGGCGCCGACCGCAAGCGCTTGAAGTCGATCATGGCCGACCTGAACCTGCCGTCGGTAATGGGGCTGATCGTCCGCACCGCCGGCCTGTCGCGGACCAAGGTCGAGATCAAGCGAGACTTCGACTATCTCGCCCGGCTGTGGGACGAAATCCGCGAGCGTACGCTGAGCAGCAGCGCTCCGGCCCTGATCTACCGCGACAGCGACCTCATCAAGCGCGCGATCCGCGACCTGTACCACCGCGAGATCGACGAGGTGCTGGTCGAGGGCGAGGACGGCTATAAGGCGGCGCGCGGCTTCATGAAGCTGCTGATGCCGAGCCACGTCCGGCGGGTGAAGCAGCACGCCGACGTCACTCCTCTGTTCCAGCGCCACGGAGTCGAGGACCAGCTGTCGGCGATGTACCACCCGGTCGTCCAGCTGAGCTCGGGCGGCTATCTGGTCATCAACCCGACCGAAGCATTGGTGTCGATCGACATCAATTCGGGCCGCTCGACGCGCGAGCACAATATCGAGCAGACCGCCTTTGCGACCAACCTCGAGGCGGCGAGCGAGATCGCCCGCCAGCTTCGGCTGCGCGACATGGCCGGCCTGGTCGTCATCGACTTCATCGACATGGAGCAGTCGAGCCACGTCCGCAAAGTCGAAAAGGCGATGAAAGACGCGCTCAAGAACGACCGCGCGCGGATCCAGGTCGGTCGGATTTCGAGCTTCGGTCTGATGGAAATGAGCCGCCAGCGGCTGCGCACCGGAGTGCTCGAAGCCTCGACCCGGCCGTGCGCCCATTGCGAGGGCACCGGGCTGATGCGCACCGCTTCCTCGGCGGGCCTGTCGGCCCTGCGAATGATCGAGGACGAAGCGGCGCGCGGCCGCGGCGACAAGATCGTTCTCCGCGCCGGGCGCGAAGCGGCGATCTATCTGCTCAACAAGAAGCGCGTCGAACTGGGCGAGATCGAACAGCGTTACGGAGTGTCGATCGAAGTGCTGATCGACGAGAGCCTTGAGGGTGCGCGGATGAGCGTCGAGAGCTCGGGCCCGCGGCCGGTTGCTCCGCAGCGGCTCGAGGCGCCGGCCGCTCCCGCCGAGGAGGAAGCCGACGAGGAATACGAGGAAGAGGAAGAAGAGATCGAGGCGGCGCTGGTCGGCGCCGACCAGGAGGCCGAGGAGCTTCCGGCCCGCGCCCCGAGGCATCGCGATCACGATGAGGAAGGCGAAGCCCCCCGCAGTCGGCGGCGCCGGCGCCGCGGTGGCCGCGGCAGAGGGCGCCGCGAGCCGGGCGAAATGCCCGCAGCGAGCGAGCAATCGGTCGCCTCGGAAGCCGAGGCCGAGGCTCCCGCAGTCCCGGTCGAGCAGCCGCTGGACGAAATCGTAGCCGAAACCGAAGCCAAGCCGCGGGCGAAGCGCCGCCGCGGCGGGCGCAAGGCCGCTGGCGAGACCGAGATCGAGACCGAGATCGAAAGCGGGGTCGAACCGGGCAGCTCGCCGATGGTCGAGCGGCCGGTCGCCCAGGAACCGCCGATCGCCGAGGTCGAGGCCGCCGAACAGCCGTTCGAGGAGCCGACCCCGGTTCCAGCCGAGGCCGAAGCTCCGCGCGGCCGGCGCCGGCCGAGGGCTCGCAAGGAAGCGGCCGCGACCGCAAGCGCGCCGGCCGAAATGGCTTCGGAACCGGCCAAGCCCGCCCGCAAGCGGCGCTCGAAGGCTGCTTCCGAATCCGAACCAACGCCGGCGGAGCCCGCTCCAGCCGCCCGCAAGCCCGCGTCGGCGACCAAAGCCGTACCTACGCCCGACAATGATCCGGCGCTGGCCGAGGCCGACGAGGGCGAACGGCGCAGCGGCTGGTGGCAGCGGACCTTCGGCTAAGAGCTCGGCGGGGCCGGTTTTCATCGCCCGTTCAGGCGCGAAACTGGTAAGCGGGGGCGTGCAATCCCGGCTTTCCCGAACGCTGACCCGTGTTGGGCGGCTGCTGATGCTCGCTCTGGTGTTGGCCTTTGCCGCGGCGCGGCCGGCGGCCGCCCAGTCGGTGCTCCGCGACAGCGAAACCGAGCTTCTGTTCCGCGACCTCTCGTCGCCGCTGATCACCGCTGCCGGGCTCGACCCCAAGGCGACCAATGTCGTCCTTCTGAACGATCAGGAGATCAACGCCTTCGTCGCCACCGGACAGACGGTCTATATCCAGTCGGGCCTGTTTGTCGCCGCCGACAACGTCAACCAGCTGCAGGGCGTCATTGCCCATGAGCTCGGCCACGTCGCCGGCGGCCACTCGATCCGGATCCAGGGCGGCGCCAGCGAGGCGAGCGGCATCAGCATCGCGACGATGGTGCTCGGCGCTCTGGCGCTCGCCGCCGGCGCCGGCGATGCCGGGATGGGCATCATGATGGCGGGCCAGCGGGCCGCGCTCGGCCGCTTCCTGGCGTTCAGCCGCACTCAGGAAAGCTCCGCCGACCTCGCCGGAGCGAAATATCTGTCGGCCGCGGGGGTCAGCGGCAAGGGCAGCATCGACTTCTTCAAGAAGCTCCAGAACCAGGAGTTCCGGCTCGCGGTGGCGGAAAAGGACAGCTACGACCGCACCCACCCGCTGGGCAGCGAGCGGATCAGCGCGCTGCGCGAGGTCTATGAAAAGGACTCGGCGTGGAACCGGCCGTCCGACCCGGCGCTCGAAGCGCGCTTCCAGCGGGTCAAGGCCAAGCTGATCGGTTTCGTCGATCCCAAGCGCGCGACGATCAAATATCCCGAAAGCGACCGAAGCGTGCCGGGGCATTATGCGCGCGCCTACGCCTATCATGTCGGCGCCTACCCGGAAAAGGCGCTGGCCGAGGCCGACTCGCTGCTTCGAACCAACCCGAACGATCCCTTCTTCCTCGAGCTCAAAGGCCAGATCCTGCTCGAATCCGGCCGTCCCGCCGATGCCATCGCGCCGCTACGCGAGGCGACCCGGCTGGCCGGCGACCAGCCGCTGATCGCGTCGATGCTCGGCCACGCGCTGATCTCGACCGAGAAGCCGCAGCATTTTGCGGAGGCCAAGCAGGTGCTGAAGGAGGCGGTCAACCGCGACAACCAGAACCCGTTCGCCTGGTACCAGCTCGGCATCATCTACGACCGCGAGGGCGACCTGTCGCGGGCCGCGCTGGCGACCGCCGAGCGCAACAACCTCGAAGGCAACCCCAAGCTCGCGCTGGCCAGCGCCGAGATGGCGCTCAGGGGGATTCCCAACGGCTCGCCCGACTATCTTCGAGCGCAGGACATCGCCATGGTGTCGCGCGCCGAGCTCAAGAAGAAAAAGAAGGACCGCCGCGAACGTGAGCAGTGAAGGGGGCAAGTCGGCGCTGATTCCGGCGCTCGCCGGCGGCGTCATCGGGGGCGTTCTGACCGCGGCCGCGCTGCTTCTCGCGGCGCCGCAGCTGGTCGGAAGCCGCATCGTCCGCGAGGGCTTGATGGCCGACCCGCAAGTCCTGGTCGACGCCTCCGACGCCCTGCGCGACAAGCAATATGAACCGACTCTCGCGACCCAGCGGGCCGCGCTCGAAACCCCGTTCGGATCGTCGTGGAAGGGCGCCGCCAAGCCGGACGTCGTGCTGGTCGAGTTCTTCGATTACGCCTGCCCCTATTGCAAATCGAGCAACCCGCACATCGACCAGCTGGTCAAGGAGGATAAGGGGCTCCGCGTCGTCTATCGCGAGCTGCCGATCCTTGGCCCGGAAAGCGTCGCCGCCGCGCGCCTGTCGCTGGCGGCGTCGAAGGCCGGCCGCTTCCACCAGTTCTACGAGGCCTTGTTCGCCGCCGGCCGGCCGGGGCCCGAGACAATCGCCATCGCCACCAAGGCGGCCGGGCTGCCCACTCCGATCCAGCCGAGCCCCGAAGCCGAAGCCGAGCTCAAGCGCAATTTCCAGCTCGCCGGAGCGCTCGGCGCAACCGGCACGCCGCTGTTCATCGTCGGCGACCGGGTGATGAACAGCGCGGTCGGCTACGCGGCGCTCAAGAAAGCCATCGCCGACGCCCGCGCCAAGAGCTGAGGCCGGCTCGGGCCAGCCATCCCGCCAATAGCGATTGCGGCCCCGACTTGTGCTATCCGTGCGACTCGTCGCTCTCCAGCGGCCCGCTGTCACAGCGGCAGATTATTGGAGGGACAAGATGAAATTTTACGACAGCTTCGGAATGAACCCGCGCATCGTCCGCTTCTTCGTGCTCGAGAAGGGGCTCGAGGTCGACCGCGAGGAAGTCGACATCTTCACCATGGAGAACCGCCGCGAGCCGCATCTCAGCCGCAACCCGTCCGGCCAGACGCCGGTGCTCGAGCTCGACGACGGCACCTGCCTCGCCGAAACCGGAGCGATCTGCGAATATCTCGAAGAAAAGCACCCGCAGCCGCCGTTGATCGGCACGACCGCCGAAGAGCGCGCGGTCACCCGGATGTGGTGGCGCCGGGTCGAGATCAACATCTGCCTGCCGATGCTCTACGGCTTCTATTTCGGCGAGGGGCTCGAAATCTTCCGCGAGCGGACCCACTGCCTGCCCGAAGCGGCGGAAGGGATGAAGGAGCGCGGCCGCAAGGGCATGCTGTGGCTGGATCCGCTGCTCGAGGACGGCAAGTGGCTGGCCGGCGACCGCTTCACCGTCGCGGACATCTGCCTCTATTGCTACATCGACGCGCTCAAGGGCATCGGCCAGCCGATCCCCGCCGGCTGCTCGAAGCTCGATGCCTGGTTCATCCGCGCTGGGCTGCGTCCGGCAGCGCGGCCGAGCGTGTCGCAGGAGCTGCCGATCGGCCTGACCGGCTAGCCGCCGCTCCAATCGCGGTCAGTTGTCCGAGCGACGGCCCTTGAAGCCCTGCGCGACGACGTACCATTCCGACGATCCCTTGCGGCTCGCCGGCGGCTTGGCGTGCTTGACGGCGGTGAAGTGGCGCTTGAGTTCGGCGACCAGCTGGCTGTCGGCGCCGCCGGCCAGCACCTTGGCGACGAACGCTCCGCCCGGCCGCAGATTGTCGACCGCGAACTCCAGCGCGGCCTCGACCAGCCCCATGGTCCGAAGATGGTCGGTCTGCGCGTGGCCGACGGTGTTGGCCGCCATGTCCGACAGCACCAGGTCGGGCGGCCCGCCGAGCGCCTCCTGAAGCCGGGCCGGCGCCGAGTCATCCATGAAGTCCATCTGCAGGATCGTGACCCCGTCGATCGGGTCGGTCGGCAACAGGTCGATTCCGGCGACCTTGGCGGCCGGTGATCGGCGGCGGACGACCTGGCTCCAGCCGCCCGGAGCAATCCCGAGATCGAGCACCGACTTGATGCTCTTGAGCAGGCCGAAGCGCTCGTCGAGCTCGAGCAATTTGTACGCGGCGCGGCTGCGGTAATTGTCGGCCTTTGCGCGCCGCACATAGGGGTCGTTCAACTGCCGCTCGAGCCAGCGGTTGGACGATACCGAGCGGCCGCGAGCGGTTTTGACCCGCTGCCTCAGGCCCCTCTCGCCCCGGGTCACGACAAGGGCGTCACAAGATGTGGCCGTCGCGCGCCATCAGCGACCTGAGGATGCCCTCGCGAATGCCGCGGTCGGCGACCCCGAGGCTCGGCGCCGGCCAGATCTCGAGGATCGCTTCCAAAATCGCGCAACCGGCGACCACCAAATCGGCTCGGTCGCGGCCGATGCACGGCAGCCGCGAGCGCTCTTCGTAATC
Organism: Sphingomicrobium sp.; assembly: GCA_050998435.1. Taxonomy (GTDB): domain Bacteria; phylum Pseudomonadota; class Alphaproteobacteria; order Sphingomonadales; family Sphingomonadaceae; genus Sphingomicrobium. The sequence goes on from JBPCQE010000064.1 coordinate 9,402, forward strand.
CATCGCCGCGATCATCGTGCTGATCTTCTGCATCGCTTCGGTCGGGACCTGCAGCCCGTCGACCGCCCGGCGGTCGTACGACGGCAGCGCCAGATGCACGCTGGCGAGCGTGGTGACGGTGCCGCTGGTGCCGAGCAGCCGGATGTCAGCCGACGCTTTGGGAAGAGTCTCGGCGAAGCGGCTGAACGAATGGCGGGCGCGCTCGCGCATGCGCTTGTAGGCGGCCAGCCGCTCGCTGCCGTCGATCGCCGCCCGGCCTTCGCTCTCGGTCAGCGAGACGACCCCCCACGGAGCGCTCCACCAGCTGCGGATCTTGGGCACTCCGTCGACATGGTCGATCAGCACCAGCTCGGTCGAGCCGCCGCCGATGTCGAAGATCAGCGCCGGCCCGTCGCCCGGCTCGAGCACCTTGTGGCAGCCGAGCACCGCCAGCCGCGCTTCTTCCTGCGGCGCGATGATGTCGAGGACGATCCCGGTCTCGCGGCGCACGCGTTCGACGAACTCGCGGCCGTTGACCGCCCGCCGGCAGGCCTCGGTGGCCACCGCTCGCGACAGCGAAACATTGCGGCGGCGCAATTTTTCGCCGCAGATGGCAAGGCCCGCGACTGCCCGGTCCATCGCCTCGTCGGTCAGCCGGCCGCTTTGCGACAGGCCTTCGCCGAGCCGGACGACGCGCGAGAAAGCATCGACGACGGTGAAGCCGCCCTCGACCGGTCGAGCGATCAAGAGCCGGCAATTGTTGGTTCCGAGGTCGACCGCGCCGTAGGTGTAGCGCTGCTGCCTCCGGTCGTGCGGCTTGAATGTCAATGGCCCGCTCTGGCCGTTTTCCTCCTGCAGCAGAGCCGGCGCGCCGGCGACTGTCTGCGCCATGTGGTACGCCCGTTCTATCCTTGGCCGCCCCGTTGAGGAACGGCTGACTTGAGCGCGTTTAATCACATTAAGCACGGTCAGGGCAAGTTTCGGGGGTTTGCCGGTCGTCCGGCGGGCGCGTCGGGGCTCGCGTTGACAGTGCCCGGGGGGCTTTCTATCCCGCGTGGCCGGCCGCTGCCCCGTCGTCTAATGGTAAGACTGCGGACTCTGAATCCGTCAATCGAGGTTCGAATCCTCGCGGGGCATCCAGCTTGCCGCACTCGCCCCGCCGCGGAGAGCGCATGAAGATCATCGGCAGCTTCGTCAGCCCCTACGTCCGCAAGGTGCTCGCCTGCCTCGAACTGAAGCGGCTCGACTATCGAGTCGACCCGATCACGCCCTTCTTCGGCAACGACGAATTCGAGCGCCTGAGCCCGCTACGGCGGATCCCGGTGCTGATCGACGGCGACCTGACACTGTGCGATTCCACCGTGATCTGCGCCTATCTCGAGGAGGTCTACCCCGAGCCGCCGCTGCTTCCTCGCGATCCCAAGGACCGCGCCAAAGCGCGCTGGATCGAGGAGTTCGCCGACACTCGGCTCGGCGACGTCTTCATCTGGGGTCTGTTCTACCAGCGCGTCGTCCGCCCGGCGGTGTGGGGCGAGGCGGGCGATGAGGAGCGGGTCGCCCGAACGCTGGCCGAGGATGCGCCGGCCGCGCTCGACTATCTGGAGGCCCAGCTGCCCGCTTCCGGCTATCTATTCGAAGCCATCGGGCTGGCCGACATTTCGATCGCGAGCTTTTTCCGCAACGCCGAATATGCGGGCTTCACGGTCGACCCGCAGCGCTGGCCGAAGGTCGCCCGGTTCGTCGGCGAGGTCCTTGGCCACCCGGTTTTCGCCAAGCTGTTGGCCTTCGAGGATATCCAGCGCAGCGCCGACATCAAGGGGCGGCGCCGGGCCTTGCTCGAGGCGGGCGCCCCGCTGACCGATGAAACGCTCGGGACCCGCGAGCCGCGGCGCGGATATATGCGGCTGTAAGGCGTCAGCCGTGGTGGCCGGCGATCCAGTGCTCGATGCGCGTCTTCAGGGACGGCCGCGACGGGATGAAGCCCTGATGCTCGCCATAGGGCTTATCGACCGGTCGGTCGTCGCTCTGCTCGTACAGCAGCAGGTTTTGCGGCAGCTTCGGGCGCAGAGTCTCGCGGCCGCGGAGCATGTCCTCGGCCATCGCCAGGCTGCGGTGGACGTCCTCGGCAGTGAACGGCTTCATCAGGCAGCCCAAGGCGAGATCGGGCATCGGGAAGCTCGGCGCCTTGCCGCTGACGAACAGCACCGGCACGTTCAAGTCGGCGAGCTTGACCGCGACCGAAAAACCGGTCGAACCGCGCGCCAAATGCAGGTCGAGAAGGACGATGTCGGGATCGTGCCGTTCGGCCGCGGCGATCGCGCCGTCGGCGTCGTCGGCCATGCCCACGACCCGGTAGCGAGGATTGTCCTCGACGAGATATTTGAGGGTCGTCGCGAGCTGCGAGTCATCCTCGACAATCAGGATCTTGAGCACCGCGAGCCCTCCCTGCTCTCGGAAAATCCGTAGAGCGGGAGCTTCGCTCAAAATGAGGCGGATGCGAATCCCGCCTGGCCATGGTTAACGACCAAGCGGACGCCCGGCGCGCCGGGCCGAGGATTATGAGCGGTAAAAGATGTGCGTCCCGATCTTCTGGACGAAGCTCAGGCGGCGTCCCCACGACGGAGCGACATAATCGGCGTGGTACCACAGCACGTCGTTGGACAGGCTCGGCACCGCGTTGCTGATCGCCAGCCGGGTGATCGCCTGCGCCTTGCGCCACGAAGCCGAGACCTCGTTCACCCCCGGCATTTGGCCGGTCCGCGGATTGACGAACGAAAATTGCCACGGCTGCTTGACTGTCCCGCACCAGCTGCCCGGATATCTGCCCGAGGCCGCCCGGTTCATGATCACCCTGGCGACCGCGAGCTGCCCGTCGAGCGCTTCGCCGCGCGCTTCGTGATAGATGGCGACGGCGATGCAATTGGCCTGCTCGTCGAGTGGAGCGCCGGCGCCGTAGCGGTCGACCAGAGCGTAGAGCGGCCAGCCGTTGCGGTACAGCCAGGCGGCTTCGCGGGCGATCGCCGGAGCGGCTTGCGAGGCGGCGGCAGCGGGAACGGCGGCGATTCGCGTGCCGTTGGCCAGCACGGCGCTCGAAGTCGCCGGCGGAGTCACGGACGGAAGCGCGACCGTCACGGACGGAAGGGCCACCGTCACCGACGGAAGGGCGACCGTCACCGACGGCGCGGGCCTGGTTGCATAGAGCGCGGTCACCGTCGCGCTCTTGAGCGGAGTCCCCGACGGAGCCGCGGTCGCGGTCCGGTAGGCGCTCTCCGTCGCGGGCGCCGGAAGCGCCTCTTTGACCGCCGCTTTGACGTCGAACGGAGCGATCTGCACGCTGTCCGCAACGCCGGTGGAAACGGCCTGCGCGGGAGCCTCGCTCGAGGCCAGCGCCAGCATGAAGAAGCCCATCACCGCGGACGCGCCGCGGCTACCCAGAAGTCGGATCAAATCGCTCTCTTACCTATGCGGCCGGCTCTGCGGTTGGACGCAGCTTCGCGTCGAATGCAGGAAGTCCCGTCCGTCTTGCCCTCGAGCCGGCGTCTCAGGCGCCTTTGGCTCACTCGCTCTCAATTTTCGTAAGGGCGGGATACTTTAATCGGGCAAGAATCCAACCCCTTCGGCGGCGAAACGAGCCATGCGCGGGGTGGATGGCGCAACCCTTTCAATTCCTTCGGTTTTCGAGCGGTTTTCAACGCATTTTGAGCGCAACTTCCGTCCCTTCGCGGGACTCTGTAGAGCGGGGGCAAGGGGAACTCGAAATATGGCCGATTGGCTGCTGAAATCCGAACCCTGCAGGTACCGCTGGAACGAGCTGGTGCGCGACGGCGGCACCGAGTGGGACGGCGTGCGCAACAACGCCGCGCGGCTGCACCTGCGGGCGATGAAGCGCGGCGACCAGGCCCTGTTCTACCACAGCGGCGAACAGCGCGCGGTCGTCGGCATCATGGCGGTCACCCGCCCCGGCCAGCCCGACGGCGCCGACGGCAGCTGGGTCAAGGTCCCGGTCGCGCCGGTCAGGCCGCTGGTTAAGCCGGTGACGCTGGCGGCGATCAAGGCCGAGCCGCGCCTCGCCAAGATGGAGCTCATCCGCCAGTCGCGCCTGTCGGTGTCACCGGTGCGCGACGAGGAATGGCGCGTGGTGCTGGAGCTGGCCGGCGAGCCCCACTGAGCGGCGCTTCCGTGCTCGCGGCTGCCCCCAGCAGACACTGCGCCGGAAGTTCCCTAAATTCCCCCCCCAAAGCGAGCGGGCGAGCGC
>JBPCQE010000084.1:0-4449 GCA_050998435.1 Sphingomicrobium sp.
TTCGGACCGGTCAGCCAGGCGGTGACTGGAGCGCTCGAGGGCATGCTGTTCGGGGGCTGCATTGTCGGAGCGATGATGCTGGCGCGGCGCAGCATGGCCGAGGGCAGCGCGGCACCGAGCCGAGGCCGGCCCTTGCCGCTCCAGCGCTAGCCGCTACACGGCGCCAATGATTTTCCCACAGATGCGGCGTTCGTCCCGCGCTTTTTGATGCACGACGCGCTCCACATCGTTCGCGCCCGCCGCTTCCTGCCGATCGTCACGACGCAGTTCCTCGGCGCGGTTCCGCTTTGATTCAAAATGTGACCCATTTGCTGCGCGCGCGGCGGTTCCTGCCGTTATTCTCGACGCAGTTCTTAGGCGCTTTCAACGATAGCCTGTTCAAGCAGGGCGTCGTCCTATTCGTCACCTACCAGCTCTATTCGGACGCGGCGCGTGAGGCGCAATTCAGCGCCATCGCCCAAGGGCTGTTCATCCTCCCCTTCTTCCTCCTGTCGGCGCTCGCCGGCCAGCTCGCCGACATCCGCGACAAGGCCGCGTTGATCCGGATCGTCAAGGCGGCCGAAATCGTCATCATGATCGCCGGCGGCGCCGGGCTGCTGCTCGCCAACATTCCGCTGATGCTCGCCGCCGTGTTCGCGATGGGCGTCCATTCGACCTTCTTCGGGCCGATAAAATATGCGATTCTCCCGCAGCATCTGCAAAAGGACGAAGTGCTCGGCGGTACCGGCCTGGTCGAGGCGGGCACTTATCTCGCGATCCTCGGCGGGACGATCCTTGCCGGCGTGCTGGCCAGTGCTCCGGTCGCCGCGGCCGCCGCGACAATCGGCCTTGCATTGGCTGGCTACCTGACCTGCCGCGAAGTCCCGCCGGCGCCCCCGGCGGCCGACCGCGAGCCGCTCGACCTCCACATCGTTCGCGCGTCGATCCGGCTGGTCAGCGCGACCATGCACATCCCCCGCCTGTTCCTCGCCATCCTGGCGATCAGCTTCTTCTGGACGATCGGCGCGGTGCTGATCATCATCTTTCCGCCGCTGGTGAAGAATGTCCTCGGCGCCAATGAGCAAGTCGCCAGCATGTTCATCGCGGTGTTCTCGGTCGGCATTGCGATCGGCTCGGTGCTGATCAACCGGCTGCTCAAGAACCAGGTGTCAGCCCGTTTCGCCCCCATTTCCGTGCTGGTGATGGCGGGGTTCGTCCTGCTGCTTCACTTCGTCGCCATGGCCTGGGACAATCACGGCGCGTCGGAGCTGACAACGCTCGGCAATTTCCTGTTCCACCCGATGGCCGGCCTGATGATCCTCGCGCTGCTCGGAGTGGCGATCTTCGGCGGCATGTTCGTCGTGCCGCTCTACGCTTTCCTGACGACGACTGTGCCCAAAACCGAAACAGCGCGCACGGTGGCGGCGAACAATATCGTGAATTCAGGAGCGATGGTGGTGGGCTCTGTGATGGCGTTCGCGCTCAGTAGCGCGGGAGTCGGCCCGGCCGGTCAGTTGCTGCTGGTTGCGGCGATGTGCCTGTTCGCCGCCTGGCTCGGTTGGAAGCTGCACCTCGCCTGCCATTGACGGCCTTGCGATGAAACGGCGCTAAACGATCAGTACGGATACGAACAGGAAGCCGGCCGCGAAGGTCACCGCAAACAGGCGCAGGTCGTCATCAAGATTGCTCGCGGGCATCGCCTGCGCCTCGCTCGGACCGGGCGAACGCCTCCCGAAGAGAAGCGGATCGATCGGCGCCACGCGCTCGCTGGACGAGCGTGCAAACCGAAGCCTGGAGCGGGTAAGCGCGGCGGCGGGCCGGGTGATAGCCATGCGGAATTCTTAACGCGGTTTTTACCATGCCGACAACACCGTTTTGGACGCAACGCGTCCCGGCGCGGGACAGCGGCATTGCGACAGTGATGAAGAGTCAGCCGGTGGCGGCGCTGCGCGGTGCCAGCGGTTCCTGAGTGCGGCGCTGGGCGAGCATTTTCGGCCGCCTGCTCGCCGGGCATCGGCTTGCCGAAGAACCAGCCCTGGCCGACCGCGCAGCCGAGGCCGAGCACGACGGCATGAGCGGCTTCGCTTTCGATGCCCTCGACGCACACCGGCACGTTGAGCGCGCCGGCCAGGGTCGTCACCGCCCGGACGATGGCGACGCTTTCGCGGTTCGAATGGATGTTGGCGACAAAGCTGCGGTCGATCTTGATGACGTCGAACGGCAGCGAACGCAGGTGGGACAGCGACGAGAAGCCGGTGCCGAAATCGTCGAGCGCCAGTCGGACGCCCTGGTTCTTGAGGCTGGTGACGATCGACCGCGCCAGCTCGATGTCGGTGACCAGCGAGCTTTCGGTGATCTCGACCACCAGCCAGTCGGCCGGAAAGCCGGTTTCGGTCAGCAGCCGGACGATTCGCTGCGCAAGCCAGGCATCGGTCAGCTGGACCGGCGAGATGTTGACCGAGATCTTGATCTTGGGGTCCCAGTCGACCGCCAAGGCGAGCGCATCGGCGATCACCTTTTCCGACAGGCGCCTGATCAGCCCCAGTTCCTCGGCGACCGGGATGAAGACGTCGGGCTGGATGGTGCCGCTCAGCGGGTGGATCCACCGCGCCAGGACTTCGAAGCCGACGATCTCGCCGGTCTCGAGGTCGAGCTGCGGCTCGAAAAACGGGACGAACTGGTCGTGATCGAGACCGTAGCGGATCCCCTGCTCGACCTCGCTGTGGGCCAGCAGTGCCCGCTCCATGCCGGCGTCGAACCACACCGGCCGAGCCGAGCGGCCGCTCTTGGCGTGCTCCATCGCGATGTCGGCTCGGCGCAGGAGATCGGGGATCCGGACATCCGGCGCCGACGTCCAGGCGATTCCGGCGAATGCGCCGACCTGGATCATCCGGTCGCCGATCGTGAAAGCGGTGGTGACCGCATGGACCGCGGCCTCGGCGGCGTGCTCGGCGTCGCCGGGTCTTTCCGGATCCACGGCCAGCGCGATGGCGAACTCGTCGCCGCTCAGCCGGGCGATCTCGGCCCCCTCACCGAGCGCCTCGGTCATCGCCGCGGCGATCGCGCGCAGCAAGCTGTCGCCGACCTCGTAGCCGTGGAGGTCGTTGACCGACTTGAAGCGATTGATCTGGATCGAGACGATCGCCAGGGCGTGGCCGAGCCCGGACCCGCGCTGCGCCAGGGCCTGGGCGCGGTCGGCAAACCCCTTGCGGTTGAGAAGGCCGCTGTGGGCGTCCGTCGATGCCAGGACCGCCGCCCGCCGTTCGCCGTCGGCACGGCGCTCCGCCTCGTGCTGCAGGTCGACATATTGCCGCCAGCCGAACAGGATCAGTGCGACATTCAGCGTCAAGGCGATGCCGACCGTCCGAGCCTCGCGGCCAAGGTCTGCGCCGGCGAGGCTGATCTGCCGGAAGAAGGTGCTGCCGTTCCAGATCAGCAGGACGACGGCGATGATCAGGATGGCCAGCGTCACCGCGTCGCTGCGCGCGCTCAACAGGGGCGCGTTCCTGGTCCCCTCGACCCCGGGCTGGTCAGTTTCACTCGACACGCCAACGGGTTAACCGACCAGGCTTAATAATTTCTCTCCGCTACGGAGGCACTTTGGTGCGGACGGCGGGACTCGAACCCGCACGCCCTGATTTGGGCAGAAGATTTTAAGTCTCCAGCGTCTACCATTCCGCCACGTCCGCATTTCGCGCTGATCATGCGCTTCCAGCGGCGATGTGCAACTCGCCGCCGAAGCGCGTCTTGGAATTGGGTTTCGAGGCGAGGACCCCGCCGGCGGTTAATCGGCGGTGACGTCCTGCAGGTTGAGCCGCTCGCGCATTTCCTTGCCCGGCTTGAAGTAGGGCACGCGCTTGGCGTCGACGTCGACCGCCTCGCCCGTCCGCGGGTTGCGGCCGACGCGGGCGTCGCGCTGGCGGGTCGAAAACGCCCCGAAGCCGCGTAACTCGACTCGGCCGCCGTTGGCGAGCTGCTCGGTGATCGAATCGAAGATCGCCCCGACGACCCCTTCGACCTCGCGCTGCGTCAGCCCAGGAAAATCGGCACACAGCTTCTGGACCATTTCAGAACGGATCATTCTGTTCCCCGCTTCAAAGGTGGCCTTCCGCGATCCCCCTCGCACCGGCCGATTGGACATAGGCTGTCAGGAAAGCGCCTGGGTTGCAACTCGATTTCTGCGCAACCGGATTCCCGCCGGCGCCTATTCCTTTTTCGCCTGCTTCAGCGCTTCGCCGAGGATGTCGCCGAGCGAAGCGCCCGAATCCGACGATCCGTACTGGGCAACCGCTTGCTTCTCCTCGGCGATCTGCAGCGCCTTCACAGAGAAATTGGGCTTCTTCGACCGATCGAAGCCGATGACCATCGCGTCGAGCTTCTGGCCGACCTGGAAGCGCTCGGGGCGCTGCTCGTCGCGGTCGCGGCCAAGGTCGGTGCGCTTGACGAAGCCGGTCGCTCCGTCGTCGCCGA
>JBPCQE010000115.1:0-2675 GCA_050998435.1 Sphingomicrobium sp.
TCCCGGTATATATCGTCTATTTCAGCACGGCTGCGTCGACCGACGGGAAGATCGTCAACTACGGCGACGTCTACAAGCGTGATGCGAAGGTGCTTGCCGCGCTGCTCAACAAGACGTCTGGGGACAGAAACGTCGCGACGCGCTAGATACTCGTGAAGGCGGGGCCGTCACGCGAGTGAATCGCGTGACGTCGGACGGGTTCGGCTACGCCGACCCGCCGGCCGGCCTGCGCTGGCTCTTCGTGCTGCTATCCACTGCTGCGCAATCGCTTCGCCGCACTCGGCAGCTTAGGCGAGCTTGTCGGCGTAGATCATCCGGCCGCCGGCGAGTTTCTGCATCACCGGCCACTGATCCTTGCGCGAAAAGGCGAAGCAGCCCTGCGAGCGGCCGAGCTTGCCGTGCTGCGCAAGGACGTCGGGCTCGGCATACCAGGCGTTGTGGATGACGATCGCCCGCGGCTCGGCATTGTTGTTCGACCAGTCGCGCCCATGGGTCTTCATCGAAAGGCCGTACTTGCCGTGATAATATTCGCCGGTCGTGTAGGCGCCGTTCGACGTCGCGTAGGAGCCGAACTCGTTCGAGAATCGGTCGAGGAAGCCGTTGTGGTTAAGGTCCGAACCCTGGCCGTGAGCGACTCGGTAGCTCTCGACCTGGCCATTGCGCAGATCGACGACATGGAAGCGCGGCTGGCTCGACGGGAGCGAGAAGTCGGCGATGCCCATAAAATCGCGATGGTACAGGCGGTGGGCGTCGAGCGCGGCCCGGGCCCGCTCGAAAATGCGCTGTTCGACGCCAAACGGAGCCCTCGGGGTGGCCGGAACCGGCGGCAGCGGGCTGCGGGGGGCCTGGAAGACGACCGACGGAAGGCCGACCGAGCTTGCCGCGGAGGACAGCATCGCGCCCCCGACGCCGACGGCGCCCAGACGCAAGATTTCCCTCCGATTCAACGACATCAATCCCTCCGCTCAAGAAGGAGGTGATGTATCAGCTGCACGGTTAATCGGCGATAACCAGGGTGCGTCGGTTGGCCCCTCCACCGCACCAGATCAACGACTCGTCGCAGAAACAGAAAAAGTTCCCACAAAAGTGACTGTCTTGAACGCTTTTGCGGACGCTGTTATGGCGCCGCGCCGCCGTAGGCCCGCCTGCGGCGAATAATGGGCATTGGAACGACCGTTGGTGGCCGCGCGTCACCCAGCGGTCGTTCGGCGCCTTTCGACGAATTTTCAGGAGTGTGACGGCTTTTTATGCAGATCATCGTTCGCGACAATAATGTCGAGCAAGCGCTGCGCGCGCTCAAGAAGAAGCTGCAGCGCGAAGGCGTGTACCGCGAGATGAAGCTGCGCCGGCATTACGAAAAGCCGTCGGAAAAGCGCGCCCGCGAGCGGGCCGCCGCGATCCGCCGCGCCCGCAAGCTCGAGCGCAAGCGTGCCGAACGCGAAGGCACCGCCGCCCGCTAGACCCTTCGTCGAAGTCGCTTTCAGCTGCCTTCAAGGGAGGCCGAATTCATGCCTGCCAGCCCCGTTGCCAACCCTCCGAGCCGCCGCGGCACCGGCAAACTGTGGCTGGCCCTCCTCTTGCTCGTCGCGGCGGGCGTCGCTTTGGCCTGGTTCGGAGCCGGCTCGCTGCAGGGCGAGACCACCGCCAGCGGTCTCCAGTTCCGCACCGTCGAGGCCGGGGAGGGGGAACTGATCAAGGCCGTGGACGGAGTCATGATCGAATATGAAGGCCGGCTCGAGGACGGCACGGTGTTCGACACCAGCGAAGGCCGCGGGCCGACTCCGATGATCGCCGGCCAGGTGATACCGGGCTTCGCCGAGGCCCTGACCAAGATGCAGAAGGGCGGGCGCTACCGCATCCGAATCCCCTCGGCGCTCGGCTACGGAGCGACACCTCAGCCCGGCAGCCCGATCCCGCCCAACGCCAACCTCGAGTTCGACGTCCACGTCGTCCAGGTGGTGCCCAACGCGGCGCTGATGCAGCAGCAGTCGGGGCCGCAGCCGCAGCAGCAGCAGCAGCAGCAGCCGGAGCAGCCGCCGCAGGAGCAGCCTCCGCAGGAGCAGCCTCCGCAGCCCTAGACGACTTGCGGGAGTTCGCCCTCGTCGGCAGCTCGGCCAGCTAGTCGGTGCTTCCCCGCAGCGAGCGCCCGGCCCGGCCGGAGCGAAGCGCGCCGAACCAGCTTACCGGGTTGAAGATCCGGGTCGTGCCGTCGAGCGAAAAGGTGATGAACTCGGCGCGGCCGCCGATATTCTCCCACGGCACCGGGCCGCCGAGCCCGTTCTCGGGCGGGCCAAGTCCGAAGCGGCTGTCGGCGCTGCGGTCGCGGTTGTCGCCCATCATGAAGACATGGCCGGCCGGCACCTCGACTGGCCCGAAATCGTCGCCCGGGCTCGCTCCGAGATCGACGGTGTCGTAGCTCGGCCCGCCCGGCAGGGTCTCACGGACGATCGGCAGCCGGCAATATTCGCCGCCGCCGGAGCGCACGACGGAACCGGAGGATTCGCTCCCGCACGGGACGTTGGGGTCGACCGGGATCAGCGCCGGCGGTCGAACCTCGGACCGCACCGGCCGGCCGTTGAGGACCAGCCGCCCGCCGCGCACCTCGACGGTGTCGCCGGGCAGCCCGATCACCCGCTTGATGTAGTCGTCGCTCTGGCCCGGCGGAGTGACGATGA
>JBPCQE010000145.1:0-11157 GCA_050998435.1 Sphingomicrobium sp.
GCGCAGGTCAACCAGGGCCACGTCGCCGAGGTTGCGGAGGTCAACGCCAAGCTCCACTACGACTTCTACTACATCAAATATTTCTCGCCCTGGCTCGACCTTTTGATCCTGTTTCGGCCGGTCAAGACGGTGCTGACCGGCTTCGGGTCGCGGTAAAGCGGCCGCGAGGTCCACTTCGGACGCAAACTTATCCACAGCTTTTTGAGGTCGATCGCGAGTCGCCGCGAAAAAAGGGCTTGCGCGCGGCGGGCGGGCGGCTAGGGTGACTGCGTGCTTTGGTTCTTCGGAATTGAAGCATGGAGAACCCCGCCGGGTCAAACTGGCGGGGTTTACCATTTCTGGGCCCCCGCCGCGCCAAATGCGCTCGCCGCGGCCGCCCAGTTTCCTCATCGCGACACAATAGCCATCCGTCGGCAATTGCGTCTCGGGACCCGCTCGGATTGGGCGTGGAAGTTCGCCAAGTTCGCTCCTCAACGCGCGCGCGCGAGCCGTCACCCGGAAGGCTCATCGTCCGCATCCTCGCCTTCGTCATCGCCAAAGTCGCGGTCAGCGTCCCATTCGATGCCGTCCAGGCCGCCGTCGAGCCGGACGGCGGGGTCGGGGTGGTCGAAATCTTCGTCCCGATCGGGGGCGAGCATTCGCTCGATCCACTTGCCGAAGCGCTCGGGGCGGCGGGCGCGCAGCAAAAACATGGTCAGGCGCTCGTCATAGTCGCGCCATTCGCCGACCTGCTCGCCGCGATGGAAGATCGGGCGGGCTACGCCGTTGAGCGCGCGGCCGAGCGCCGCCTGCTCGAGCCGGTGCAGCGCATAATCGAGCGCCGCGTCCCACGCCCTGCGGAACGCCCTGCCGTTATGGCGCATGCGGAGCTTGTAGGCGGCGCTGTCCGACATGCCGACCCGCCGGCACGCCTCCTCGACGCAGGCGGTTTCCGCCAGCGTCTCGATGAAGGCGATCTGCTTCTCCGCGGTCCACCCGTCGTGGCGGGTGCGGAGTGGGGCGGGGTAAAGGGTGGTTTCGGTTCGTGTGGGTTGTTATCCATGAACCATATTGGAACGTATAATGGGGCTGTAGGAAAGCGATTCTGAACAAGCCTATGTCCGCTTTCGACCCATTGCGGAAAATTAGGCGAGCGCTGACGGTGAAAGAATTAGGAGTTTGCGGGGCTCTTCCCCAATTTCTCGTCAGCCTCATCGATCGCTGCCAGCAGGGCGTCGAAGCAAGGCAGTTCTGTAAAAGGATAGGCCTTGGAAAGGCTGGCCTTTAGGAGCTCCAAATTGTCCTTCGAGGAAATGCCGAGTGAAGATTTTGGCCGACGGTAGGGCAAGATGAATTCCAAATGGGTAGCTGCGAATGCGATGGAAGCTTGCGCGTGCAAGGGGAACGTCACCTTCCCAGCTCTTTTCGGAAAGAGGCGGCGAGAGGATACAAGAGCGACCCACTCGAGTCTGTTGGTGACGAAGCATTCAAGGTCTTTAGCTCGTGCTCAACCTCAGCCGCACCCTCAACGGTATCAATGAAATCCTCTCGTGAGATTACGCCCTTATTCAGGAGAGTGTGCATCAGGCTTTCAACCAGTAGCAACGCTGCTTGACCCTGCGCCCGCCCCTCGAGAGGTGCGCCACCATTGAGCTGGGGGAATCCATTGAGTGCGGGACGGTCCATGGGAATGTGCCTTTCAGTACAGGCACAATTTCCAAATTTTCCCGGGTTAGGAGCGTCTGCAACCTCGCCGGATACTTCGATACTGATAGTGCATAAGGCACAAATTTGTAAGTCATCTTAACATCCTATAATATGGATACATAATTTTGCTTTTGGTGGAGGGGTGTAGATGGTTGCGATGCCCAACCACTTTGTTCAAAAATTAAAGAACCTTGCGGAGTTAAACTCCGTGGACATCGGAGCTTTGTCGGCGGTTACTTCGCAACCGCGAGATTATGCGTCCAAACAGGATATGATTCGCGAGGGGGATCGGCCGGGCCCGGTCTTCGTCATCCTTGAGGGCTGGGCCTGCCGGTACAAGATCCTGCCGAGCGACACTCGGCAGATCATGGCTTTTTTGCTGCCTGGCGACTGTTGTGATCTGCACGTCGGCATCCTGGCCGAAATGGATCACAACCTTCAGGCGCTAACGCCGTGTAGTGTCGCGCTCATCCCAGGGGACAGAATGGAGGCCCTGCTCGAAGATCACCCCGCGGTCGCAAGAGCGATGTACAAGGCGCAGCTGATCGATGAGGGCATCTTACGAGCGTGGATCGTCAGCATGGGCCGGCGCAACAGCGTCGAACGGGTCGCCCACCTAATGTGCGAACTTTATCTTCGATCGCTGACGATCAACAGCCTCGACGAGGTCGCGTTTCCAATCTCTCAGATTGTTGTCGCCGACGCCCTCGGCATGACGCCGGTCCATGTGAACCGCATTTTAAAGGAACTTCGCGTTGCCGGTGCGATGGACCTCAAACGCGGAAAACTCTCGATTAGAGACCCGCTCAAACTTGTGCAGATCGCGGGGTTTGACGAAAATTACTTGCATCGCCGCAAAGCCGTAAGTTTCAGTCGCGAACTATGCTGAGTTTCTCGCAATCCGCGAGATCGTAAGCATTGAAGCCGTACGCTTTGAACCGGTAGCGGGTGGCAAGGCTGCGATGAATATCAGCCGCGCGCGGATTGGCGGCGTTTCTCGCTGCCTCGTCCTCCTGCTCGGCCCTCGATAAAAAAATAGGCTGCCTCGGCATCCTGCTCAGCCGTCAACAACGCCGCGTTGTCTTTCATCGCCATTCCCTCACCCGGCTGCCTCAAGGTGCGGCAGTCGCCATCAATCTACGCGGCAAAAAGCGGGTTCGCCTTAACATCATACTATAACCGGTAAGATTACCGTGTCCGCGCAACAGGATGGCGGCGCGAGAGCGGACTGCATAACGTCCGCTTTCCACCCAAAGCGGACGCTAGCGCACCACACTTCGATCTGCGATCCTAGTCCGCCGGACTAAGCATCAATCGCGGACGCGATCTTGACGCATGGCCCCATCAGGCGTCGATCGCGCCCTCATCCACCGCCGACGCCGTCACTAACATTCGCTCTCGCAATTCTGGCGAATTGCTTTCCGCTCACTTCGTGACGTCGGACGGGCTCAGCTACGCTGACCCGCCGGCCGAGGCTCGCCGTCTCTACGCGCTGCTTCGGCGACGCCCTGCGCTACTCGTCCTGCCCCCGGCAGGACTGCGTTGCTCGCCGTCGGCGGCGCTGCGCTCGGCGGCCGCTACGCGTCGATCTCCGCTTCATCGATCGCCGCTGCTCTCGCCTGGATGAACTCGAAGCGCTTCGCCGGGTCTCGCCCCATCAGGCGCTCGACCAAATCCTTGACCGGCTGGCGGTCCTCATATTCGGCCGGCAGGGTCACCCGCAGCAGCGATCGGCTCGCCGGGTCCATGGTCGTCGCCTTCAATTGCGCCGGCATCATCTCGCCGAGGCCCTTGAAGCGCGAGACCTCGACTTTGCGGCCCTTGAACTCGCTGTCCTGAAGCTCGGCGCGGTGGGCGTCGTCGCGCGCGTAGAGCGTCTTGGCGCCGGCGGTCAGCCGGTAGAGCGGCGGCTGGGCGAGGAACAAATGCCCGCGACGCACCAGCTCGGGCATTTCCTGGAAGAAATAGGTCATCAGCAAGGTGGCGATGTGGGCGCCGTCGACGTCGGCGTCGGTCATGATGATGATCCGCTCGTAGCGCAGCGAGTCCTCGTCGAAGCCGTCGCGGGTGCCGCAGCCGAGCGCCTGAGCGAGGTCGGCGATCTCGCTGTTGGCGCGGATCTTGTCGGCGGTGGCGGACGCGACGTTGAGGATCTTGCCGCGGATCGGCAGGATCGCCTGGGTCTTGCGGTCGCGCGCCTGCTTGGCCGAGCCGCCGGCGCTGTCGCCCTCGACGATGAACAATTCGGTGCCCTCGGGCGCGTCGTTGGCGCAATCGGTGAGCTTGCCGGGCAGCCGCAGCTTGCGGCCGCTGGTCGCGGTCTTGCGCTTGACCTCGCGCTCGGCGCGGCGCTTCAAGCGCTCGTCCATGCGCTCGAGGATGGCGCCCAGCAGCGCCCGGCCGCGGTCCATGTTGTCGGCAAGGAAATGGTCGAAATGGTCGCGCACCGCGCCTTCCACGAAGCGCGCCGCCTCGAGGCTGGTCAGGCGGTCCTTGGTCTGGCTCTGGAAGTGCGGCGAGCGGATGAACACCGACAGCATCAGCTCGATGCCGTTCATCGCGTCGTCGGCGGTGATGTCCTTGGAGCGCTTGTTGCCAACCAGCTCGCCGAACGCGCGGATGCCCTTGGTCAGCGCGGCCCGCAGCCCGGCCTCGTGGGTGCCGCCGTCGGGCGTGGGAATCGTGTTGCAATAATAGCTTTCCGAGCCGTCCGACCAGAGCGGCCAGGCGACCGCCCATTCGGCGCTGCCTTGGGATTCGCCGGTTGAAGTTGGGGGAAAATCCTGGCGGCCGGTGAACGGCTGGGCGGTGACGCAGGCGCGACCGCCAAGCTGTTCGGCGAGATGGTCGGCGAGCCCGCCCGGGAACTGGAACACGGCCGCCTCGGGCACCTCCGCGCTCGCCAGCGACGGGTCACAGCGCCAGCGGATTTCGACTCCGGCGAACAGATAGGCCTTGGAGCGGGCGAGGCGGTGCAACCGGGCCGGGTCGAAGCGAGCGTCGGCGCCGCAGATCTCCGAGTCGGGGACGAAGCTGACCATCGTGCCGCGGCGGTTGGGGGCCGGGCCGACCGTTTCCAGCGCGGTGACGGCGAGCCCGCGCTCGAACCGCTGGCGATAGAGCGTCTTGTCGCGCGCCACCTCGACCAGGGTCTCGCTCGCCAGCGCGTTGACGACGCTGACCCCGACTCCGTGCAGGCCGCCGCTGGTCGAATAGGCCTTGGAGTCGAACTTGCCGCCCGAGTGGAGCGTGGTGAGGATCACCTCGAGCGCCGACTTGGCGGGATATTTTGGGTGCGGATCGACCGGGATTCCGCGGCCGTTGTCGGTCACCGTCAGCCGGCCCGCGGTCCCGGCTTCGGCCTCGAGCGTGACCTCGATCCGGCTCGCGTGGCCGGCGACCGCCTCGTCCATCGCATTGTCGATGACTTCGGCGGCGAGATGGTGGAGCGCCCTTGCGTCGGTGCCGCCGATGTACATTCCGGGCCGCCGGCGGACCGGCTCGCGCCCTTCCAGGACCTCGATCGACGAGGCGTCGTAGCTGTCGGGCGCGGCGGACGCGGCGGAGGAGAACAGGTCGGCCATGAGCGTCCAGCTATAGGGCGCGGATTCTGGGCCTGCCAAGCGGCTTGGGACTCAGCGCCGGCGCCCCGGCGAAGCTTTCTCGAAGACGGCGTCGAGGCCGTAGCGGCCCGAGCCGCGGAGGCCGAAGTAGAGGCCGAGGAAAATCAGGATCGCCGCCGGCCAGATGCCGGGGACTGGGTCGGTCCAGTGGACCATCCACACCGCGACGATGAAGTTGAAGGCGGTGATCAGCCCGAACCAGCGAGTGAGCAGGCCGAGCACGAAAGCGATTCCGGCGGCGAACTGGGCATAGACCGACAGCGGCGCCATCAGCTCGGGATAGACGAACTTGAACTGGGTCAGGAACTTGACGAATTCGTCCATTCGCGCCGCGCTGAAGATATTGTCGTGACTCTGGTAGATGAGGAACGCGCCGGTCGCGCAGCGCAGCAGGAGCAGGCCGAGGTCGGCGTGCCGGGCGTTGCCGGGCAGGAGCAGCATTTCCCTGAGACTGGCCATTTTCGACTCTCCCCTTCGGCGGCTTTGCTAGAGCCGCGTCCGGGGCGCGGGTTACGGGCTTTCGACCAACCGGCGGAAGGCGTCGAGGAGCCGTGGTTCCTTGACCTGGCTGGAGTCTTTGCCGATGTCCCGAACGGTTGGGGATGCGTATTGGTAGGTTCTTTCGTAGAGCGCCTCTGGGAGAAGCGAACATGCCGCAGTACGTAATCGAACGAGAGATGCCGGGGGTCGGACAGCTCGAGGTTGGCGATCTCAAGCAAGCATCGCAGACCTCATGTTCGGTCCTTCGGGATCTGGGTCCCGCCATCCAATGGGTGCACAGCTACGTAACCGACAACAAAATCTACTGTGTCTATCGTGCACCGAGTGAGGATCTGATCCGCGAGCATGCCGAACGCGGCGGCTTTCCGGCCAACAAGATCTCGCAGGTTCACAGCATGATAGATCCAACCACCGCCGAGTAGGGCCGATCAGCTCGCTTTTCGAGCTTCGAGACTCGCCGCCAAGCTCCTGATATCAAGCGCCGGATCGGCTATGTCTGACGTCTTTGTCTCCTATGCGCGGCCCGATGAGCCGCTGGCGCAGCAAGTCGCCGAGATGCTGCGCGAGGCCGGCTATCGAGTGTGGCGTGACGACGAGCTTCCCGCTCATCGCGCTTATGCGGAGGTCATCGAAGAGCGGCTGAAATCGGCAAATGCTGTCGTCGTCTTGTGGTCGACCGAGGCCGCCAAGTCCCAGTGGGTTCGCGCCGAAGCGGATACGGCACGCTTGGCTGGCACGCTCGTCCAGGCAACCATTGACGGCTGCGTTCCGCCGTTGCCGTTCAATCAGATCCAATGCGCCGATCTCACTGCCTGGAATGGCGACCTGGAGGCGCCGGGCTGGCGCAAGCTCGCCGGGGGCGTGCAGGCGCTCGCGCCGGTGCTGCAAGACCAGGCCGATAGCAAGACTCCGCGATTCGCAGGCCGGCAGCTCTCCGTGTGCGTCCTGCCGTTCGCCAACATGAGCGGGGATGCCGAGCAGGAATATTTCAGCGACGGCATCAGCGAGGATATCACGACCGACCTATCCCAAGTCTCCGCACTTGGGGTTGTCGCCAGGAACACCGCATTCACATTCAAGGGCCAAGCCGTGAACGTGTGCGATGTCGCGCGAAAGCTCGGCGTCAGTCACGTGCTCGAAGGCAGCGTCAGGAAAGCTGGTGGCCGGGTGCGGATCAATGCGCAGCTGATCGACGGCGCCACCGGGGACCACGCCTGGGCGGAGCGCTATGACCGGGACCTCGACGATATCTTCGCGATCCAAGACGAAATCTCAAAAGCGATCGTCTGTGCACTCAAACTGAAGCTTCTCCCCGAAGAGAAGAAAGCGATCGAGAAACGAGGGACGACGAACGCCAATGCGTACAAGTTGTACCTGCTGGCACGACAATATTGGGTGACCGGCAATCATGGCGACATCCGTCGTGAGGAGCGGGTGATGCGGATTTGTTGCCGAGCGGTGGAGATCGACCCCCGCTATGCGCAAGCCTGGGCGCTGCTCGCTATGGCGCAATCCAATCTACGTTACGGATTCGGGTGTCACGTCGACGACGGTGTCGCGGCAGCCCATGCGGCGCTCTCGATCGATCCAGGGATCGGCGAGGCCTATTGCCCGATGGTGAGGCGTCTCGAGGAAAAGCAGCGTTATGCTGACGCTGACGCCCAAATGGAAAAGGCCCTTCGGCTCGATCCGGAATCCTGGGAAGTGAACAAGGAAGCTGCGCGGGTATTCTTGCGCCGAGGCAATGTCGAGGAGGCGAAGCGCCACTTCGAGAAGGCCGTTGCGCTGATGGAATCGGACGTGCACGCTTGGGCCATGCTGGTGACCTGCTATCGCTACCTAGGCAATATTGAAGGTCAACGGGAGGCTGCCAAGATGGCAGTCGGGGAAGCCGAAAAAATCCTGGCGCAAGATCCGAGTAACGGCGCGGCCTTGAGCTTCGGGGCTGGCGGCCTTGCAGCATTGGGTCAGACCGACAACGCCAGGGAGTGGATGGAACGGGCGATGCTGATCGACTCCGACAACCTCGATATGCGCTATAACTTCGCCTGCGTGCTCGCCGCCTGTCTAGACGACAAGGAAGCTGCGCTTCGCCTCCTGGATCGTAACTTTGCAACGGCTGGTACGTACCAAATCAGGATTGCTGAAACTGATCCGGATCTCGACTCTCTTCGCAGCTATCCACGTTTTCGGAAAATGTTGACCGGCGCGAAGAGGCGGCTGGGAATTGCGGATGACGCCGAGGGCGAAACTGCAGCCCCGGAGCCAGTGCAAGTCAAGCCTGCTGAGTCGCCGGCCCAGCCTCCTTCCTGAAGGTGCGCCTTGCGTCCTCTCGCTGGTCATCCCGCTGGACAGCGGGAGCCCCATCCTGCTCGGGACCGAGCCCGCCTGGGAGCAATTCGCGACGGAGGCCGGCCGCTTCCCGGCGCCGGATTGATAGAGATGAGGTAAGCGCCGCTGATGACGGACGAGAAAACCATTCCCGGCGGCGTCGTTCATGATCTTCCCGAAGATCTGGCGGCCGCTCTGAAGCTGGATTCGGAAGCACTGGTGACCTGGGACGATATTACCCCGCTGGCCCGCAACGAATGGATCTGCTGGATTTTATCCGCCAAGAAGCCGGAGACGAGGCGCAAGCGCATCGACTGGGGTTGCTCGAACCTGAGGGACGGGAAGCGCCGGCCGTGTTGCTGGCCGGGATGCCCTCATCGCTGAGGCCGTTTTCGACCCATTGCGGACACTGGTTGGAGGCCATAACCTAGCCCGAACCATGCTGGACTACATCTGGCACCTACGCGGCTCAGTCGCCCTGGACCGCGTTGCGACCAACGAGGCAGCTCTCGACGCCGTGGCGCGCCTACTGGAGAAACAGCGCAAACCGGTGACCGAACGAGGCCCAGACTTCATTGCCTTTGATGACCCGCTCTGGACTAACCCGTTCAGCCCCAACTGGCTCGCTATGGTGCTCTACGACCGTGGGCGGTTCTGGATAGAGCAGGGGCTGAGCGGGCGAAGGCTCCGCTACGAACTCCGCAGCCTGCATGGCATGGTCTTCTGCTTGTGCGGCGCGCTGATGTTCTTCTTTTTGGGAATGGCGGACGGCGGAGTCCTTGGCGGGCTGAAGCTCGCTGCGCTGGCCTTCGGTTGGCTTTACGGGTTGAACGTCTTGTCAGCGCTGCCGCGGGTGCCTCGATCTATCCGCAAAGCTGTCCACGATGCTTAGATCCGCTTTCCATGCAAAGCGGACGTTGGAGAATGCCGCGTCGCCAGTGAATCCGTGCCGGTGGGCATGTTACCACTTGCAGAGCCGATCGTTCGGTCGGTCGCATCCTCGGCCGATCCCGCTGGCGTGAAGCGGCGGAGCCGTCACGGGAGTGAATCCCGTGACGTCGGTCCTGTCGCGCCTGCGGCGCGCAGGCCGGTCGCGGCGCTGAGGCTCTGCGCGCTGCTCAGGCGGCGCTAATGCGCAGGCTTCGCTGCGCTCGGCTCAGCGCACTCGCGGCCCGCCAAACGGCAGCGGCGGGGGCGGGCGGCGGTCGCGGCGGGGGAGCTGGGCTTGGTAGGCGACACCGCAATGCTCGACGCAATAGGGGAAGCCCGGGTTGGCCGGATTGCCGCAGAAGTGGAAGTCGGGCTCGCCGGGGTGGCCCAGCGGCCATTTGCAGATGCGGTCGTTCAAATCGAGCAGGCTGGTCTTGTCGGCGACCTCGGCGCTCGGCTTGGCCGGAACCAGCCGGCGCGGCGGGGCGGGCGGGATCGGCGCCTGGGTGTCGCCGGGTCCCTGGCGGACGAAGCCGCCGGGCCCGATCGAGCGGTACTGGATGCCGTCGGGATGCTGCCGCTGCGGGCTGCGCGGATGAACGACGGGTCCGCCTTCCTCAGGTGCTGCGGCCCCGGCGCGCCTGGCGGCGGCATCGGCCCGCGCCGGCCTGGGTGAGGATGGCGCCGGCTTCTTGTCCTTTTCCTCGCCCGGCCTGACCGGCGACGGGCGAGCGTCGAGCCCGAGGCGGTGCGCCTTGCCGATCACGGCGTTGCGGCTGACTCCGCCGAGCTCGTCGGCGATCTGGCTGGCGGTCGCTCCGTCGGCCCACATTTTCTTGAGCCGCTCGATGCGCTCGTCGGTCCAGGACATAAGAATTGATACTCCAATGCGGTCGAACGCCCCAGCTTGCGGCGGGTGCCGTCAGCCGATAGTCGAGCGACCCGTGAACGGCCAACCCCCGAGAACCGAGGCTCAAGGCGACCAACCCCCGCTGTGGCTTCGCAACGAGCCCGGCACGCCGGTCTTGAGCGGCGTCAACTGGGTCGGCCTCAAGACGCTCTATATCAAGGAGGTGCGCCGCTTCTTCAAGGTGCAAACCCAGACCGTCTGGGCGCCCGCGGTCACCACCCTGCTCTACTTGATCATATTTACGGTGGCCCTGGGGCGCGGGGGACGGACCGTGATGGGCGTGCACTTCGCCGACTTTCTAGCGCCGGGGCTGATCGTCATGGCGATGCTCCAGAACGCCTTCGCCAACTCCAGCTTCTCGCTGCTGGTCGGCAAGATGCAGGGCAATATCGTCGATTATCTGCTGCCGCCGCTGTCGACCGGGGAGCTGATCGCCGGACTGGTCGGGGCCGCGGTGACGCGCGCCTTCCTGGTCGGTTTCGCGGTGTGGCTGGCGATGATGCTGTGGCCGGACGTGTCGGTCGTTGTCCGCGAGCCTTTGTGGCTGCTGTGGTTCGCTCTGATGGGCTCGCTGATGCTGGCGTTCCTCGGCCTCATGACGTCGATCTGGGCCGACAAGTTCGACCATGCTGCGGCGGTCACCAACTTCGTCGTCACGCCCTTGTCGCTGCTGTCGGGCACCTTTTACTCGGTCGAGCAATTGTCGCCGACGTTCCAGGCGATCAGCCACGCCAACCCGTTCTTCTACGTGATCTCGGGCTTTCGCTACGGCTTCCTCGGGATCACCGATTCGCCTCTGTGGGCCGGCGCCGCGCTGTTGCTGGTGATCAACATCGCGCTGTGGGCGGCCTGCTACGCGCTGCTGAAGAGCGGCTGGAAAATCAAGAACTGAGCCGTTTCAGCCGCATAACGAGTTAAGCTTGTTGAACGGCGGATAACCGGTGCGTTCAGCATCGCCTCAACCCGACTCAGGCAGAAGTTGGCATCAGTCGCTCAACAAGGAGAGCCAAGATGCGTAAAGTCCTGATTTCCCTCGCCGTTGCCGCTTCGGCTCTCGCTGTCGCGACCCCGGCTTCGGCCCAATATTTCCCTGTCCCGCAGGGCCAGGCCTATGGCTACCAGCATAGTTACGGACAGGTCCGCCGCCTGCAGGTCCGGATCGACCATATCCAGCGC
>JBPCQE010000017.1:0-5967 GCA_050998435.1 Sphingomicrobium sp.
GGCGCTCCACTCCCAAGATTTGGAGCGAGCCGCGGATGCGTTGGTCGACGGTATGCGGGGAGATATGGAGCTCGGCCGCGATTTCCTTGGACGACAGATGCTGATCGACGAGCCGCAGGCAATCGAGTTGCCCCGCGCTCAGCCGCGCGACGCGGTCCGCGACCTGCGCCTCCATATCGGCCGGATCGTTCGATTCCGCCACGGCGTTGCCCACCCGAGCCCTCCCAAGGGCATGTTACCACTGGCTCGATCTTCCCCCGAGTCACCAATGGCTTAGATGAAAAGGGACGGGACCGCTATCCTATCCATAACCGGTGTTAAGTTTTCCGGAATCCGGTAAACTAAAAGTAAAGCTCGAGGGCTGGTGGAGAGGGCTGGATTCGAACCAGCGTACGCTTGCGCGGGCAGATTTACAGTCTGCTGCCTTTAACCACTCGGCCACCTCTCCAGGCGGGGCAGGCGGGGCACATGGCCATGAGGCTGTGCGCTGTCAATTGCTCCAACCGGCAAGAGGCGTCGGTGCTCGATGCTCCGGCTGTCCCCCGGACAGTCTGTGCGCGTCGCCCCTCGCTGACGCTCAGGCGCTCCATGCTCGGCTGTCCCCCGGACAGCCTGTGCGTGGAGCGGGTGAAGGGAATCGAACCCTCGTCGTAAGCTTGGAAGGCTTCTGCTCTACCATTGAGCTACACCCGCTCGCCCAGCGGACGCGCCCATGCCATTGCCGGCTTCGATGCGTCAACCGCGCGCCGCCATTCACGGTATCGAAAGCTTGTTCGCCGCAGGGGCCTCCATTACGGCGGCTATATAATCGTCGGTCGGGGCAAACAGGAGGCACTTCAAAGGCATATGCCGGTCGAATCGGTCCTTTCGCCGATCCTGGACACGGTGCTCGACGCGGTCGTGGTGATGGACCGCGGCGGCGTCGTGCGCGCCTGGAACCGGCACGCCCAGGAAATCTTCGGCTGGTCGGCCAGCGAAGCGCTCGGCCAGAACCTTGGCGAACTCATCGTTCCGCCCGGGTTGCGGCAGGCCCATCATCGGGGCCTCAAGCGCTTCAACGCCAAGGGCATCGCAAAGGTGCTCGACCAACGGCTCGAGCTGACCGGTCTGCACCGCGACGGCAGCGAAGTCCCCGTCGAGCTGTCGATCACGCTCGTCAGCCGCGAGGGCCGCGACGTCTTCGTCGGCTTCCTTCGCGATATTTCAGAGCGCAAGCGAGCCGAGGAGCAACGCGAGTTCCAACTTCGCGAAAGCCGGCTGATGCTCGAACTCAGCGACCTTGCGAGCCGCGGCCAGAGTTTCGAAGAGGCGCTCGTCGCGACCCTCGATGCAATCTGCGAGCTTGCTCAATGGCCGATCGGTCATGCGTTCCTCGTCTCGGAGGATCAGCGCTTTCTGCAATCGACCGTGTGGAGCAGCAATGCGCGCAAGCGGGCACCGGCGCTGGTCAAAGCCACCGAGTCGATCCGTTTCGAGCCGGGCGTGGGCTTGCCCGGACGAGTCCTCGAAGGCGGCCGGCCATTGTGGCTTTCAAACGTTAGCGAGGATGACAATTTTTTTCGCCGGGGCCTTGGCTTCGACTCCGCGTTTGCCTTTCCCGTCTACAGCGGCAGCCGCTGTATCGCGGTGCTCGAATTCTTCTCGCGGGATTCGCGCCAGCCCCAGGAGCATCTGCTGCTGTCGGCGCGGGCGATCGGCGCCCAGGTCGGGCGAGTCCACGAGCGTATCCACAATGAGGAGTTGCGGGCGCTCCTCCTCGCCGAGCTCAATCATCGCGCGAAGAACATCCTCGCGGTGGTGCGTGGGATGGCTTATCTCAGTTTCGCCAGCGCGACCGATCTTGCCGAAGCCCAGAAGATTTTCGACCGGCGCCTCGATTCGATCGCCAAGGCCAATGACATATTGCATTCCCAGAGCGGCAGCTCGGCCTTGTTCAGCGACATCGTCCGCGAAGCGATGTCCGGTTGCGGAGTCGGCGAGGAACGCGCGACGCTGACCGGGCCGGACCTGTGCATCGACTCCTCGACCTCGATCATGGTGTCGCTGGCGGTGCACGAGCTGTGCACCAACGCGTTCAAGTACGGAGCGCTTTCGACGCAAAGCGGGACCATCGACATCGCCTGGCGGCTGGACCCCAAGGACGACGGGCGCTTCGACTTCGAATGGGTCGAGAGCGGCGGTCCGTCGATCAAAGCGCCCAAGCGGACGGGATTCGGAATGCGCATCCTCGAGCGCGGGATCGAACTCGAAACCGGCGGCCGGGCGGAAACCGTCTATGACGCGTCGGGCTTCCGCTACCGCCTGTCCGGAGCGCGGCACAGCGGTCCTCCGGGCAGCCGCGCCAAGGCCGCGTGAGCGGCTGACTGCATCCCGCGCTGATGCGCCAACGGAACGAGTCCCGCCCATAGCGATTGAGTCGGCTTCTGGTGGACGGAGACGATCGAAATGGCGGCGCGACCGATATGGCGAGGGCAGATCCGGCTGGCGCTGGTGTCGATCCCGGTCGAAATCTACTCGGCCACTCGAAGTGGCGCGACGATCGCGTTCCACCAGATTCACGAGCCGACCGGCAAGCGCATCAAATATGAAAAGGTCGTGCCCGGCGTTGGTCCCGTCGACCGCGACGAGATCATCAAGGGCTATGAGGTGTCCAAGGGCGAGTATGTCCTGCTCGAGCCGGAGGAGATCGAGAGCGTCAAGCTGGAGAGCCGCAAGACCCTCGACCTCGCCCAGTTCGTCGACCTCCACGACATCGACGCGATCTATTTCGACAAGCCGTACTTCGTCGTCCCCGCCGACGACCTTGCCGAGGAAGCGTTCATCGTCCTCCGGGAGGCGCTCCGCCAATCGCGAAAAGTCGGAGTCGGCCAGTTGGCCATGCGCGGGCAGGAATATGTCGTCGCCTTGAAACCCTGCGGCCGCGGGATGCTGCTCGAAACGCTTCGCTACTCCGACGAAGTCAACAAGGCTTCATCCTACTTCCGGGAGATCGATGACGGCGAGCCCGATGCCGACCTGCTCGATCTCGCCGCCACGCTGATCGAGAAAAAGACCGGCAAGTTCGACGCGTCCGAGTTCCACAACCGCTATGTCGATGCGCTCAAGGACCTCATCGCCGAGAAGCGCAAGCGCAAGGGCGAGCTGGTGATCCAGGACCCCGACGACGGCAAGCGTCCCGGCGGCTCCAACGTGATCGACCTGATGGCCGCGCTCAAGAAGAGCCTCGGCGACGGCGGCGGCGCCGGCGCCAATAAGCGCAGTGCAAGCAAGGCCGCAGCCAAGAAGGCGCCCGCCAGGAAGCCCGCCGCTCCGGCGAAGAAGACCCCTCAGAGCAAGCGGGCGTAAGCGATGGCGAAGCGCGCCGCACTCGACATCGAGACTTACAACCGCAAGCGCGACTTCAAGAAAACCGGCGAGCCCAAGGGCCGCAAGCTCAAGGGCAAGGGCGACAGCTTCGTCGTCCAGAAGCATGATGCGTCGAGGCTGCATTGGGACTTCCGCCTCGAGCTCGACGGGGTGCTGAAAAGCTGGGCGGTGCCCAAGGGGCCGAGCCTCGACCCAAAGCAGAACCGGCTGGCGATGCGGACCGAGGACCATCCGCTCGACTATGGCGATTTCGAGGGCACCATCCCCAAGGGCGAATATGGCGGCGGGACGGTGATGCTGTGGGACCAGGGCCGCTGGATCCCCGAGCCCGGCAAGGATCCGAGCAAGACAATAGAGGAAGGCCATCTGCACTTCCGGCTCGAGGGCGAGCGGATGCAGGGCGATTGGGTGATGTTCCGCTTGAAGGGCAAGCCCGGCGAAAAGGCACAGCCGTGGATGCTCAAGAAGGTCACCGACGAGTTCGCCAGTCCGGAAGCCGGGGACGCGCTGGTCGACGAGCATGTGACCAGCGTCACCACCGACCGGACGATGGCCGAGATCGCCTCGGGCTCCGACGTCTGGCGCTCCAATCGCGGCGGGCAGAAAGGCGGCCGCGCCAAGAAGAAATCGGGCACGGGGCCGCCGCCGTTCCAGGAGCCCCAGCTCGCGACCCTGGTCGACTCGGTGCCGACCGGGTCCGACTGGATCCACGAGTATAAGTATGACGGATACCGGCTGCTGATCGCGACCGGCGATGGCGCCGCGACCGCCTGGACCCGCAAGGGCAACGACTGGAGCGACAAGTTCCGGGCGCTGGTCCGGGCCGCCGCCAAGCTCCCGCCCGGATGCCTGCTCGACGGCGAGGCGGTGGCTCTGGGCGACAAGGGCAAGCCCGACTTCCAGCTGCTCCAGTCGACCTTGAAGGAGCACAGGGGCGCCAACCTCGCTTTCTATGCCTTCGACCTGCTCGTCGACCAGGGCGAGGACATCACCAAGCTTCCGAACCTCGAGCGCAAGGAGCGGCTGGCGGCACTGCTCAAGGGGGTCGGCCCGCTGCTCATCTACGGCGACCATGTCGTCGCCAAGGGCGAAGCGCTGTTCAACGCCATCTGCGCCGACCGCGGCGAGGGCATCATTTCGAAAAAAGCCAGCGCGCCCTATCGCGGCACCCGCACGCGCAGCTGGCTCAAGGTCAAGTGCATCCAGCGCCAGGAGTTCGTCGTTGTCGGCTGGTCGGAGAGCGAGCGGCGCCGCGGCTTCCGATCGCTGCTGCTCGGCGTTCGCGACGGCCGCAAGCTGACCTATGCCGGCAAAGTCGGCACCGGCTTCAATACCAAGATGATCGACGACCTGATGGAAACGATGGCGCCCCTGGGAATCGACAAGGCGCCGCTCGAGGTTCCGCGCGCCGACCGCAAAGCCGCGCACTGGATCGAACCCAAGCTCGTCGCCGAAATCGCCTTCTCCGAGTTCACAACCGACGGCATCCTGCGCCACCCGAGCTTCATCGTGCTGCGCGAGGACAAGCCGGCGGCGGAGGTGGTGCGCGAGGTCCCCGAGAAGCTCGCCAAATCCGAGAAGAAGGCAGGAAAACGCGCCACGGCCGAGGATTTCGGGGTCAAGATCAGTAACCCGGACCGGGTGATCTACCCGGAAGGCGGAGTCACCAAGAAGGACCTCGCGGATTATTATGCGCAGATCGAAGCGCTGATGATGGTCGACACGGCGCGCCGGCCGACCACCCTGATCCGCTGCCCGCAAGGGCGCGGCAAGCATTGCTTCTTCCAGAAGCACGACACCGGCTCGATGGGCGAGCATGTCAAGCATATCCCGATCAAGGAGAAGAAGGGCGAGGTCCAGGACTACCTCTATTTCGACGACGTCCGGGGCCTGCTCGCCTGCGTCCAGATGGGGACGATCGAGTTTCATGGCTGGGGCAGCCGGGTCGACAAGGTCGAGCGTCCCGACCGGCTGGTGTTCGACCTCGACCCCGACGTCGGCCTCGACTTCTCCGCCGTCCGCAGCGCGGCGGAGAGGCTGCGCGAACTGCTCCTCGACCTTGGCTTGACGAGCTTCCCGCTGCTGACCGGCGGCAAGGGCATGCACGTGGTCGTGCCGCTCGACCGCTCGGCCGACTGGACCGCGGTCAAGTCGTTCGCCGAGCGCTTTTCACGCGCCGTGGCGGAGGCCGAGCCCGAGCGCTTCACCGCCAACATCCGCAAGGTCCAGCGCAAGGGCCGGATCTTCCTCGACTGGCTCCGCAACCAGCGCGGAGCAACCGCCGTGCTGCCTTACTCGGCGCGCGCCCGCGAAGGCGCCCCGGTCGCGGCCCCGATCGGCTGGGAGGAGCTCGAGGAATATTCCGCCGGCAGTGCGTTCAGCATCCGCGACGCCGACCGGCTGATCGACCGCGCCTCCTCGAGGCTGCTCGCCGGCTGGGGCCAGGGCAGGCAGGCGCTGCCGAACGCCTAGCTCCGAGGCCTTGATCGGCGACGCGCTGGCTCAGCTCAGAATTTGACCCCGACTTCGACGCCCCAGATGCGCGGCTCGTTGACCATCGCCGTGAGGTTGTTGAAGTCGATGCCGGAAACGGCGCTTTCG
>JBPCQE010000056.1:0-6363 GCA_050998435.1 Sphingomicrobium sp.
CAATGTCGGCGCCAACGACGAGGACGTCGAGGCGGCCGATGCGCACGCGCTCGGCTGCCTGGTGCGCGAGGTGGTGACGAGGCCGAGCAACTATCGCTCCGGCGAGGATTTCGCGGGCTGGATGAAGAAATGGGGCCGCATCGGCATCGCCGGAGTGGATACGCGCGCGCTGACCAGGCTGGTGCGCCGCGAAGGGCCGCCGACGATTGCCGTTGCGCATCGGGCCGACGGGAAGTTCGACCTGGATGCGCTGCAGCGGATGGCGGCGGAATGGCCGGGGCTCGAGAGCATGGATTTGGCCAAAGAGGTCAGCCGGCTGCAGGTCGAGCGCTGGACCGGCGGCAAATGGGCATGGGGGAACGGGTACGCGATGGGCGACGATGGTGCGGGCAAGGCGAAGAAGCGCCCCCACGTCGTCGCGGTCGATTACGGCTCCAAGCGCAACATCTTCCGCAATCTGGTCGAGGCTGGGGCTCGGGTGACCATCGTCCCCGCCGAGGTGACGTTCGACGAAGTCATGGCGCACGAGCCCGACGGGTTTTTCCTCTCCAATGGGCCGGGTGACCCGGCGGCGACCGCCGATTACGCGGTGCCGGTGATCCAGGCGATGCTCGAGACGAAGAAGCCGCTGTTCGGGATCTGCCTTGGGCACCAGTTGCTCGCGCTCGCGGTCGGCGGGAAGACGGCGAAAATGTTCCAGGGCCACCGCGGCGCCAACCATCCGGTCAAGCGGCTCGCCGACGGCCGCGTCGAGATCACAGCCATGAACCACGGCTTCGCGGTCGAGCGCGAGGGGCTGCCGGAGAATGCGCGCGAAACCCATGTTTCCTTGTTCGACGGGAGCAACTGCGGTTTCGAGCTCACCGACCGCCCGGCGTTCAGCGTCCAGTACCACCCCGAAGCCTCGCCCGGCCCGCAGGACAGCTTCTATCTGTTCGAGAAATTTGTCGGGGCGATGCGGTGAGCATGGGCCGGCAACTACTGCCAATCGCAGCCGGTTTGCTGGTCGTGGCCTGCGGTCAGGAAGGAAAGCCGCCCAACCGTTTCATGCTGGTGGTTTCAGGCCCGCCTGAATGTTTAGGCGAACTGGCCGGAAAAATGATTGATGGAAAATTTGGCGCTCCGGAAACTCCAATTTTTCAGGGCCGACATGGCACGATCCGCTTCGGACCCGTGGACGAACCGCGACTGGGCGCCGCAATCCAGACTGTGAAGCACACGGCGTGCGCTTCGCTGGCACGGGTAGAGAAAAGATGAGCCGCACTCAGGCAAATTGGGTCATGGCCGTCGCAGCGCTTGCTCTCTCGGGCTGCGCGACCGCGCGGTTTCACTCCGAAGAGGAGCTGGCGACGGTGGGCCGCGACTGCGGGCTGGCTCTGGGCGAGCTGTTCCAGGACGAGAGCGAGAAGCGGCTGCTGTTCCTGTTCCGGATCCAGCCGAGCGCCGAGCAACGCTCCTGCGTCGTCCGCTGGGCGCGCAAAAACCGCCTCAAGACGGTCATCGTCGAGGCGGCAAACTTCCCCGAAGAGAGCTGATGCCGAGCTGATGCCCAAGCGCACCGACATTTCCTCGATCCTGATCATCGGCGCGGGGCCGATCATCATCGGCCAGGCGGCGGAGTTCGATTATTCGGGGTCGCAGGCGGTGAAAGCGCTCAAGGCCGAGGGCTATCGGGTGATCGTCGTCAACTCGAACCCGGCAACGATCATGACCGACCCCGAGCTTGCGGATGCCACCTACATCGAGCCGATCACTCCGGGGATCGTCGCCAAGATCATCGAAAAGGAGCGGCCAAACTCTCCCGGGGGCTTTGCCTTGCTGCCGACGATGGGCGGGCAGACGGCGCTGAACACCGCGCTGGCGCTGGCCAAGGACGGGACCCTCGAGCGGCTCGGGGTCGAGCTGATCGGCGCCAATGCGGCGGCGATCGAGATGGCCGAGGACCGGCTGAAGTTCCGCGAGGCGATGGACCGCATCGGGCTCGAAAGCCCGCGCTCGATGATCGCCCATTCGATCGAGGGCGCGGTGGCTGCACTCGAAAGCGTCGGGCTGCCGGCGATCATCCGCCCGAGCTTCACGCTCGGCGGCACCGGCGGCGGCATCGCCTACAACCGCGAGGAGTTCGAGGCGATCGTCCGCGGCGGGCTCGAAGCGTCGCCCAGCAGCGAGGTTCTGATCGAGGAATCGGTGCTCGGCTGGAAGGAATATGAGATGGAGGTGGTCCGCGACCGAGCGGACAATGCGATCATCGTCTGCTCGATCGAGAATATCGATCCGATGGGGGTGCACACCGGGGATTCGATCACCGTCGCTCCGGCGCTGACCCTGACCGACAAGGAATATCAGAGGATGCGCTCGGCCTCGATCGCCGTGCTTCGGGAAATCGGCGTCGAAACAGGCGGTTCCAACGTCCAGTTCGCAGTGGATCCAAAGACCGGGCGGATGGTGGTGATCGAGATGAACCCGCGGGTGAGCCGGTCGTCGGCGCTGGCGTCCAAGGCGACCGGCTTCCCGATCGCCAAGGTCGCGGCGCGGCTGGCGGTCGGCTACACTCTGGACGAGATCGCCAACGACATTACGGGTGGCGCCACTCCGGCGAGCTTCGAGCCGACCATCGATTATGTCGTCACCAAGGTGCCGCGCTTCGCGTTCGAGAAATTCAGCGGCGCCGAGGCGACCTTGAGCACCTCGATGAAGTCGGTCGGCGAGGTGATGGCGATCGGCCGCTGCTTCGCGGAAAGCCTGCAAAAGGCGCTGCGCGGGCTCGAAACGGGGCTGTGCGGGCTCGACCGCGTGCGCGAGCTCGAGCATGCCGACCCGACGGCGATCGAGAGCGCTCTGGCCCGCCCGACTCCGGATCGCCTGCTGGTCGCCGCCGAGGCGCTGCGCCAGGGCTTCACGGTCGAGCGCATCAACGCGATCGCCGGCTTCGACCCCTGGTTCCTCGAGCGATTGCAGGAGATCGTCGCGGCGGAAGAGACGGTGCGGGCGCAAGGGCTGCCGCAGGACTCCGCCGGGATGCGCGAATTGAAGGCGATGGGCTTTTCCGATGCCCGGCTTGCCCAGCTGGCGCTGCGCTCGGCCCACGCACCGCGCGGCATGAGCGAGAAGAGCGCTCGCGGGTCCGGCGTGGTGCACGATGCGCTGAAAGCGCTGACCGGCGGAGTGACCGAGGCCGAGGTCCGGGCGCACCGGCTGAAGCTCGGGGTTCGCCCGGTGTTCAAGCGCATCGACAGCTGCGCCGCGGAGTTCGACGCGGCGACGCCCTACCTCTACTCGACCTACGAAGCGCCGCTTTTCGGCGAGGCGGAAGACGAGGCCGAGGTCAGCGGGGCGAAGAAGGTGATGATCCTCGGCGGCGGCCCCAACCGGATCGGGCAGGGGATCGAGTTCGACTATTGCTGCTGCCACGCCGCCTTCGCTCTGGGCAAGGACGGGGCCGGGTTCGAGACGATCATGGTCAATTGCAACCCGGAGACGGTCAGCACCGACCCGGATACCTCCGACCGCCTCTATTTCGAGCCGCTCACCGCCGAGGACGTGCTCGAGGTCGTCGAGCGCGAACAGGCGGCGGGCGAGCTGCTGGGGGTCATCGTCCAGCTTGGCGGGCAGACGCCGCTGAAGCTCGCCGCCGAGCTGCAGTCGGCGGGGGTGACGATCCTCGGCACCAGCCCGGATTCGATCGACCTTGCCGAGGACCGCGAGCGCTTCGCCAAGCTGGTCTCGCGCCTCGGGCTCCTGCAGCCGCCCAACGGTATCGCTCGAAGCCGCGACGAGGCGCTGCAGGTGGCGGAGCGGATCGGCTATCCGGTGCTCCTGCGCCCGTCCTACGTACTCGGCGGGCGGGGGATGGAGGTGGTCGACGGGCCGCTCCAGCTCGACCATTATATCGCCACCGCGGTCGCGGTCTCGGGCACCAGCCCGGTGCTGATCGACCGCTATTTGCGCGACGCGATCGAGGTCGACGTCGACGCGATCTGCGACGGCGAGGATGTCGCGGTCGCCGGAGTCCTCCAGCACATCGAGGAGGCGGGGGTCCATTCGGGCGACAGCGCCTGCGCGATCCCGCCGCATGGATTGTCCGAAAAGGTGATCGGCGAGATCGAGCGCCAGACCAAGGCCTTGGCCCTGGCGCTCGGCGTCACGGGACTGATGAACGTCCAGTTCGCGGTCAAGGAGGACCAGGTCTATCTGATCGAGGTCAATCCGCGCGCCAGCCGCACCGTTCCGTTCGTCGCCAAGGCGGTCGGGCGCCCGATTGCGAAAATCGCCGCCCGGGTGATGGCCGGCGAGCCCCTGTCGGCGTTCGAGCCGATCGACCGAGCCATCCGCCACATCGCGGTCAAGGCTCCAGTGTTCCCGTTCGCGCGCTTTCCCGGCACCGATCCGGTGCTCGGCCCGGAAATGAAGAGCACCGGCGAAGTCATGGGAATCGATCATGATTTCGACATCGCATTCGCCAAGGCCTTGCTCGGCGCGGGGATGCAGCTGCCCGACGGCGGAACCGCCTTCGTGTCGGTCAAGGACGCCGACAAGGACAATATCATCCCAACGGTCGAGAAAATGATCGAGCTCGGCTTCGCGATCATCGCCACCGGCGGCACCGCCGACCATCTCGCCGCGCGCGGGCTGCCGGTGGAAAAGGTCAACAAGGTCGCGCAGGGGCGGCCGCACATCGTCGACCGGTTGCTCGACGGAGATGTCGACCTGGTGTTCAACACCACGGAGGGCTGGCAGTCCTTGAAGGACAGCCACTCGATCCGAGCGACCGCGCTGGCCCGCAAGGTGCCGTATTTCACCACCGCGGCCGCGAGCCTCGCCGCCGCGCGCTCGATCGAGGCGGTTCGCGGCCACGCGCTTGAAGTTGCCTCGCTTCAGTCCTATTATTCCGCTTCCGTAAACTGACCCTGACAATCCGCCCTCGATCCGCGAGCCGTCCGGCCGCGCAGGAGCGGGGTTTTGAAAGAAAGGCATTTTCAATGGCAAGCGCCGACAAAGTGCCGATGCTGGCCGAAGGCCACCGCAAGATCGACGACGAGGTCCGGCACCTCAAGATGATCGAGCGGCCGCTCGTCATCGAGGCGATCGAGATGGCCCGGGCTCATGGCGACCTCGCCGAGAACGCCGAATACCATGCCGCCAAGGAGCGCCAGGGCCAGGTCGAGGCGACCATCGCCGATCTCGAGGACCGGCTCAGCCGCGCGCTGGTCATCGATCCCACCACTTTGTCGGGCGACAAGGTGGTGTTCGGGGCGACCGTGACCCTGACCGACGAGGACAAGAAGAAGATCCGCTACCAGCTCGTCGGCCAGACCGAGGCCGACGCCAAGGTCGGGCGGATCAGCTATAACTCGCCGCTCGGGCGGGCGCTGATCGGCCGCCAGGCCGGCGAGGAGGTCGAGGTCTCGACCCCGTCCGGCGAGCGCTACTACAAGATCAAGGCCATCGAATTCGTCTGAGCGGATCGCGAGCCATGCGTATCCCGCGGACGGCAACCGTCGCGATCGCCGGCGTCACCGCGCTGGCTTGGCTGCTGGCTGCGGCGATCGCCGCGACCGACAGCGCCGCGGCGCTGTGGGGCTTCATCCCGGCGCGGTTCAGCGGCTTCGTTGAGCTGTCCGGGGCCGTGCCCGCGCTCCTGACTCCGCTGAGCTCGACGTTGGTCCACGGCGGACTGTTCCACGTGGCCTTCAACCTGCTGATGCTGGTGTGGTGCGGAAGCGCGGTCGAACGGGTGCTCGGGCGCGGTGCCTTGCTACTGCTCTACGGTGTCGGCGCTTATACCGCCGCGATCGCCCAGTGGTTCGTCGATCCGGCTTCGATCGTTCCGGTGATCGGCGCCAGCGGCGCGATTAGCGCGGTGATCGGGGCATTCGCGCTGAGCTTCGGGGACGCGAGGGCGGTCACCCGCTCGCCGCGCGTCAACCGGCTGCTCAATGCGGCGTGGCTGCTCGCGGCGTGGGTCGTCCTGCAGATGATGGTCGGCTTTCTGGCCGGCGGCCGCGGGCTGCTGCTCGCGACTCCCGCGCATATCGGCGGGTTCATCGCCGGGCTGCTTCTGCAGCGGCCGCTGCTCCTGTGGCGCTACCGCTCCGCCTGAGCGTCCTGCGGCGCTGGCGCCGCCGACGCCGCCTCCGGCTCGAGCAGCCGGTGGAGGTGCACGACGACATATTTCATCTCGGCATCGTCGACCGTGCGCTGGGCCTTGCCGCGCCACGCATCCTCGGCCTCGGCGTAGCTTTCGTAGAGGCCGACGAGGTCGATGCTGTCGAGATCGATGAACTCGGGCGCGCGCGGGTCCTTGACCCGTCCGCCGAACGCCAGATGGAGCTTGCTCATTTGCGAGTCCGGCCCGCGCCCAGC
>JBPCQE010000041.1:0-5326 GCA_050998435.1 Sphingomicrobium sp.
GGAGCGGGCGATTGGACAGCTGGCACGGGACAACCATCCTCGGAGTGAAGAAAGGCGGCCGGACGGTGATCGCCGGCGACGGCCAAGTCAGCCTCGGCAACACCATCATCAAGCCGAACGCAAAGAAGGTCCGGCGGCTGGGCGAGCAGGGCCCAGATGGAAAAGGGGGGGTCATCGGCGGGTTTGCCGGAGCGACCGCCGATGCGTTCACCTTGTTCGAGCGGCTGGAAAAGAAGCTCGAACAGTACAACGGTCAGCTGATGCGCGCCGCGGTCGAGCTCGCCAAGGACTGGCGGACCGACAAATATTTGCGCAACCTCGAGGCGATGATGATCGTCGCCGACGCCGGCTCGATGCTCATCCTGACTGGCACCGGCGATGTGCTCGAGCCCGAGGCTGAGGACGGAAACGCGATCGCGGCGATCGGGTCGGGAGGAAATTATGCGCTCGCCGCCGCCCGAGCGCTGGCCGAATATGAGCCCGACCCCGAGAAGCTCGCCCGCCGGGCGATGGCGATCGCCGCCGAAGTCTGCGTGTTCACCAATGAACGGCTGACGATCGAGACGGTTGAGGCCGCCGCCTGAGCGCGGCTAAGCAGCTGCAAATGCTTATCGACCTGGACCGCCGCGGCTTCGTTGCATTCACCGGCGCGGCGGGCGCGCTTCTCCTGTCGGGCTGCGCAACCACCGGCCGCCGCGGCATTGCCGAAGGCTGCAGTGCCCTTCCACAGGTCAAGGTCGATCCGAGCCGGGTGATCCGGACCGTCGCGGGGCTGCGGCCCTACCGTCCGTCCGGATTCCTGGTCCGCCGCGAGCAGCTTGGCGACAAGGCGCTGGTCCACAATTACGGCCATGGCGGCTCCGGGATCACCTTCAGCTGGGGGACGGCCCGGCTCGCCGCCGACCTCGGGCTTCAGGGCCACGGCGGCCCGGTGGCGGTCATCGGCGCGGGCGTGATCGGGCTGACGACCGCACGCCTCGTCCAGGAAGCCGGCTTGCCGGTCACCATCTACACCGCCGCTCTGCCGCCAGACACGACATCGAGCATTGCCGGCGGGCAGGTCATGCCGTCATCGCTGTTCCGCGAATCCGAGGTGACGCCCGACTGGTACCGCCAGTTCGACTCCGCTTTGGAATACAGTTTGCGCCGTTTCGCGATCATGATCGGCGACGAATATGGCGTGCGCTGGCTGCCCACCTACATCGAAACCGACGACGATCCGGCGCCGCGCTACATGGCTCGGGCGGCCGTCGGGTGGCGGCATCTTTTGCGGAGCGAGCATCCGTTCCCGCTCGAGCGGATGGTCCACTACCAGACGATGTACGTCGAAACGGGCCGTTACCTTCGCCAGCTGACACGCGACGTGCTGAGGGCGGGCGGCAAGATCCGGCTGCGCAAATTTGCCACTCCCGCCGATGTCGCGGCGCTGCCCGCAACGCTGGTATTCAACTGCACCGGGCTCGGCGCGCGCGACCTGTTCGGGGACATGGAGCTGATCCCGGTCCGTGGCCAGCTGGCGATCCTCCCGCCCCAGCCGGAGGTCCGCTATGCGTTTACCGGCCGCGCCGGCTACATGTTCCCGCGCGCCGACGGCATCATCCTCGGCGGCACGTTCGAGCGCAATATATGGTCGACGGAGTCCGATCCGCAGTCGGTGTCCAGAATCGTCGAGTCCCACCGTCAGCTCATGGACGGATTCCGCTGCACCGCTTGAACTGGCCTTGCGCGCCTCCATGTAGCTACGCACGATGAACTACGAGACCAAAGTCGAGGACGCGGCAAGCACCGTATCCCGAAAAGACGCACTGACCCCCAAGGCGATCGTCGCGGCATTGGACGAGCATATCGTCGGTCAGGACGACGCCAAGAAAGCGGTCGCGGTCGCCTTGCGCAATCGCTGGCGGCGCCAGCAGCTGTCGCCCGAGCTGCGCGACGAGGTGACTCCGAAGAACATCCTGATGATCGGCCCGACCGGTTGCGGCAAGACCGAGATCAGCCGGCGCCTGGCGAAGCTCGCCGACGCTCCGTTCGTCAAGGTCGAGGCAACCAAGTTCACCGAGGTCGGCTACGTCGGGCGCGACGTCGAGCAGATCGCCCGCGACCTGGTCGAGGAAGCGGTCCGGCTCGAGCGCGAGCGGCGCCGCAACGCGGTCAAGGCGGCGGCCGAGGAAGCGGCGATGGACCGGCTGCTCGACGCTTTGACCGGCAAGGGATCGAGCGAGGCGACCCGCGCCAGCTTCCGCCAGCGCTTCGCCGACGGCAGCCTCGACACCGTCGAGGTCGAGATCGACGTCGAAGAGGCGCCTTCGATGCCGTTCGACATCCCCGGCATGGGGGGACAGGTGTTCGATTTGAAGTCGATGATGGGCAAGGCGATGGGCCAGGTCCCGAAGAAGCGCCGCAAGCTCAAGGTTCCGGACGCGTTTGCCCGGTTGACCGAGGAGGAGGCCGACCGCAGGCTCGACCCCGACGACGTCAACCGCGCCGCGCTCGCCGACGCCGAGTCCAACGGAATCGTCTTCCTCGACGAGATCGACAAGATCGCGGTCAGCGATGTCCGCGGCGGCTCGGTATCGCGCGAGGGCGTCCAGCGCGACCTCTTGCCGCTGATCGAGGGGACCACCGTCGCCACCAAATACGGGCCGATCAAGACCGACCACATGCTGTTCATCGCCTCGGGCGCGTTCCACATGGCCAAGCCCGCCGACCTGCTTCCCGAGCTCCAGGGGCGCTTGCCGATCCGGGTTGAATTGAAGGCCCTGACGCAGGCCGATTTCGTCCGCATCCTGTCGGCGACGCGCGCCAGCCTGACCGAGCAATATCAGGCGCTGCTGGCGACCGAGAAAGTGACCATCGCGTTCACCCCCGACGGCATCGAGGCGCTCGCCCGGATCGCCGCCGAGGTCAACGAGGCGGTCGAGAATATCGGCGCGCGGCGGCTGCAGACGGTGATGGAGAAGCTGCTCGAGGACATCAGCTTCGAGGCCGAAGACCGCGGCGGGGAGACCCTCACGGTCGACGCGGCGTTCGTCGACAGGCAGCTATCGAGCATCGCCAGGAACGCCGACCTCAGCCGCTACGTGCTTTGATCGGCCTTCCGATATCGCCACACCAGGCCCTGGACGAACGGCGGCCACAGGCTGGTCTTGACCCCGGCGAGGCGCAGTCGGTTGGCCGCCCAGCTGTTGCAGGTGCGGATCGCGCTCGCCTTGCCGGTCGCCCGGTAGAAGGCGTCGCAGCAGCCATATCCGGGCGCGTCGATGTGCCGGGTGCGTCCGTCCGCCTCCAGCTCGAAGTCGGAGCGGATCGCCGCCCACAGCCGGCGGTATTCGTGCGGCCGAAGGCGGATTTCGCGGGCGGCGTAGCCCGGGTCGCGGACCCACTCGACGTGCATCACGCGCTTGCCGCCGGTGAGGGCCGACCAGACCGTCCTGGGCTCGATGTCCTGCCAGCGCGGAGTCTCGAGATAGACCCGCTCCTCGCCCGACCCGAACGCCACCCATTGCGCCACCGGGTCCGCCGCGGCGAAATGGCGCTTGGGCACCAGCGGTCCCCAGTTCAGGTTGCCCAGCTTGGCGGGCATGATGATGTCGGTGTGGATGCCGTTGTCGGCAAGGTAGATGGTGAT
Organism: Sphingomicrobium sp.; assembly: GCA_050998435.1. Classification (GTDB taxonomy): domain Bacteria; phylum Pseudomonadota; class Alphaproteobacteria; order Sphingomonadales; family Sphingomonadaceae; genus Sphingomicrobium. The sequence goes on from JBPCQE010000041.1 coordinate 3,629, forward strand.
GCCTTGTTCTGCCTCTTCCCAGCCGCGGTTGACCGGGATCAGCGAACCCAGAAGCGCCGCGAACAAATACAGCACCGGAACCGCGGCGAGCGCGAGCAAGATACGCCGCGCCCAGCGCCCGAACCCCCTCGATTTTCGCCTTCGACGAGCCACTCGGCCTCCCGCTTGCACCTTGCCTTGAAGGGCGCTCCTGACTAGATGCCCCGTCGCCGCAAGACGATGTCCCCGGACATCCTATCGCAGCAACTGGTCGGGGCGTAGCGCAGCCTGGTAGCGCATCACACTGGGGGTGTGGGGGTCGCTGGTTCGAATCCAGTCGCCCCGACCATCCTTTCAGATTGAAAGTTAATCTCGCCTATGACCACCCCACTCCTGATGACCGCTGCGTCGGCCAGCGATCCGTCCGCGATTCTCATCGGAATCCTGCCCTGGCTGCTGATTTTCGTCATTTTTTACATGCTGATGATCCGCCCGCAGCAAAAGCGGATGAAGGAGCATGCAGCGACCATCGCCGCGGTCAAGAAGGGCGATGAGGTGATCACCGGCGGCGGCATCCGCGGCCGAGTCATCAAGGTGATGGACGACGATGTCGAGGTCGAGATCGGCCAGAACGTCCGGGTCCGAATCGTCAAGGCAACCCTTAGCCACGTCGTCACCAAGCCCGGCAAGCCGGCCAACGACTAGGCCCGGCGCGAATGCTCGACTTTCCCCGCTGGAAGATCTGGGCGGTCTCGCTGACCGTCGCGATCGGCATATTGTTCGCGATCCCGAGCCTGATCGCCGGCACTCCGCTCAGCGACAAGTGGCCGAGCTGGCTGCCGAGCGAACAGATCAGCCTTGGCCTCGATTTGTCGGGCGGCAGCCAGCTGCTGCTCGAAGCCGACTCCGTCGATGCCGCCAAGCAGCGGCTGGCGGCGATGGAGGACACGGTGTCGACCGAGCTCCGCCGGGCGAAGCCGCGGATCGAGATCGGCGACATTTCGACGACCGGCGGCCGGCTGTCGTTCATGGTCCGCGATCCGACCCGGGTCGACGCAGCGGTCGAGCGGCTGCGCGCTCTTACCCAGCCGGTCGCGCTCACCGGGGCGCGCGACTGGGACGTCAGCGTCGTCGATTCGACCCGCATTGTCCTGACTCCGACCAAATCCGGCTCGGCCAAGGCGTTGCGCGACGCGATGACCGTCGCCCGCGACGTCGTCCGCCGCCGAATCGACCCGCAGGGCACCAAGGAGGTCACGGTCATCAACCAGGGCGAGCGGCGGATCCTCGTCCAGGTCCCGGGGGTCGAGGACCCCGAGGCGTTGAAGGCGCTGATCGGCCAGACCGCGCGGCTCGAATTCAAGCTGGTCGATTTGACCGCCGACCCGCAGCAGGTCGCCGAAGGCCGGGCGCCGCCGGGAAGCCAGATCCTGCCGCTCGCCGACGGCACCGGGTCGATGGCGGTCAAGCGCCGGGTCATGGTGTCGGGCGACCAGCTGACCGACGCCAAGCAAACTTTCGACCAGGACGGCCAGCCGGTCGTCTCGATCACCTTTAACACCGCCGGCTCTCGCCGTTTCGGCCGGGTCACTCAGGAAAACGTCAACAAGCCGTTCGCGATCATTCTCGACGAGAGGATCCTGTCGGCGCCGAACATCAACGAGCCGATCCTCGGCGGCCAGGCGCAGATCAGCGGCAGCTTCACGGTCGAAAGCGCCA
>JBPCQE010000113.1:0-5743 GCA_050998435.1 Sphingomicrobium sp.
GCCCGGGCCGCGGAAACTGGCGCCCGACGAACGGTTGGCCTTGTCGAAGCTCGACTTGAAGATGAACAGGATTCCCAGCTTGTCGGTGATCCGCTTGAGCGCCTCGGCGGTGCTGAGCTGCAGCTCCTCGCTTTCGATGACGCACGGGCCGGCGATCAGGAACAGTGGCTGGTCGAGCCCGACGGTGCGTCCAAGCAATTGCATGCGCGTGCCTTAGCCGAGCGAGTCGACGACCGCCACGGGTTGCCAGTCGCCGAGGCCGTGTTGCGCGCCGAAATCGGGCGGAAACGGTTCGCCGGCGTGGATCCCGCCGGTCACGAACACGCAGTCGAACCCCATTCGCGCGGCTCCGAGGATGTCGGTGTGAAGGCTGTCGCCGATCGCCAGCACCGCGCCGGGCGCCGGGTTGCCGGCGAGGTGAAGCGAATGCTCGTAGATCGCCTTGTGCGGCTTGCCGTACCAGGCGACTCGGCCGTCCAGCGCCTCGTAGACGTCGGCGAGCGCCCCAGCGCAGGCTTCGGGGACACCGCCGCGGATCACCAGCCGGTCGGGATTGAGGCAGTGCATCAGCACGTCTCGAGCGACCCAGGCGGCGAGCTGCTCCGCGTACTGGTCAGCGTGCGGCCGCCGCTCCTCGAGTCCGGTGCAGGCTAGGTCGGTGAAATCCTCGCCGTCGGCGATTGCGACCTGCTTGGCCTCGAGGATCGCCCGATCCGCCGCGGTGCCGAGGAAGCCGACCGGCCGGTCGAGCTCGTTCAGGGCGGCGATCCCCGCCTCGCCGCTGGTCGCGATCCCGTTCCACGCCGCGCGTGGCAGGCCGATCCGGCCCAGCTGCTGCTCGACCGCTTCAGCGGTGCGCGGAGCGTTGGTGATCAGCACCACCGTTCGGCCCTCGCCGCGCCAATGTTGGAGGCGGTCGGCTGCGCCGGGATACAGGCTGACTCCGTCGTGGACGCAGCCCCAAATGTCGCACAGGATCACCCGGTAGCGCTCGTCGAGCGCGTCCAGAAAAGTCACTCCAGGCCCGCCGCGGCGAGCGCCGCCTCGATCGCCTCGACATCCTCGGGATTGTTGAGCTCGCGAAGCGCGAAGGGCGGCGTTGCGACCTCGACGACCGCGATCGGGATCCCGGCGACCAGGAAGCGCAACTGCTCGAGCCCTTCGAGCATCTCGAGCTCGCTGACCGGAGTCGCGGCGTAGGCCGCCAGAGCGTCGGGCCGGTACGCATAGACGCCGACGTGCAGCCGGACCGGCGACATCTCGCCATCGAGCGCGCCATCGGGCAGATGCGGGATCAATCGTTTCGAGAAATACAGAGCCCGCCCGCCGGCATCGGCCACGACACTCGTTCCACCGACCCGACCCGCCGCTTCCTCGGCCTGCAGCGTCCGTGCCTCGCCGCTTCGCAGCCGCATCGCCGGGGTCGCAACCTGCGCTTCGGAATCGCCGCGCATGTGCTCGACCAGCGCCTCGACGAAGCCCGGCGGAGTCAGCAGCGCGTCGCCCTGCAGGTTCACCACCAGGTCGGCGCCGTCGAGATGCTGCAGCGCCTCGGCGCAGCGCTCGGTGCCGTTGCGGCACTCGGCCGACGTCATGATGACGCTGGCGCCAAAGGCCGCGGCCTGGTCAGCGATCCTCAAATCGTCGGTGACGACATGGACCGAACTTGCGCCGGCGACCCGCAGCGCGGCCTCGTTGCTGCGCTGGATCAGCGGCTTGGCGAGCCCGCTCGCACCGCGCAGCTCGACCAGCGGCTTGCCGGGATAGCGCGTCGATTCGAACCGCGCCGGAATCAAAATGGCGACGTTCACCGCGCGGCTGGACAGTCGTGGATGTGCAGCACTCCGACCGGGCGCTCATCCTCGACGACGAACAGCACCGTGATCCGATGCTCGTCGAACAGGGTCAGGGCCTCGTCGATCAGAGCGTCCGGCCCCACGGTCTTCGGGTTCGCCGTCATGAATTCGGCCGCCGGCAAGTCGAGCCCGCGCTCGATGTGGCGGCGCAGGTCACCGTCGGTGACGATGCCGACGAGATTGCCGTCGTCGTCGGTGACTCCAACGACTCCAAGCCGTTTCTCCGTCATCTCGACCACCGCCTGGTGCATCGACGTGTCGCGGTGGGTCAGCGGAATCGAGTCGCCGCCGTGCATCAGTCGCCGCACCGGCTTGAGGCGCGCTCCAAGCGCTCCGCCCGGGTGAAGCCGCCCGAAGTCGGTGCGGGTGAAACCCTTCTGGCGCATCACCGTCATCGCCAGCGCATCGCCGAGCGCCAGGGTCATGGTCGTCGAGGTGGTCGGGGCGACCGCTTCCGGCCCGACCTCGGGCCAGCGCGGCAGCACCAGCGGCGCCGCGGCAGCCTCGGCGAGCATCGAGCGCGAATTGCCGGTGATCGCGATGATCGGGATCCCGACCGCAGAGAAATGGTCGATCACCGCCTCGAGCTCGGCGGTCGAGCCGCTTTGCGAGATCAGCATCGCGACATCGCCTTGGGCGGCGATGCCCATGTCGCCGTGGATCGCCTCGGCCAGATGCAGAAAGGTCGCGGTGGTGCCGGTCGAAGCGAAGGTCGCGGCGATCTTGCGGCCGATGTGCCCCGACTTGCCGAGCCCGCTGACGATCAGCTTGCCCGGCATGCCGAGGATCATCGCGATCGCTTGCTCGAACGGCTCGCCGAGGCTGTCGGCGAGCGCATCGAGGGCGCGGGCCTCGTCATGGAGGATGTCGCGCCCGAACTGGCGAACGCCGGGTTCGGAAGCCGGCGCGTCCATCACGCGGCCTGCGGCGCCCGCGGCAAGGAATCCGCGCGCTCGCCGTCATGCGGCTCGGCCGCCGAGATGACTTGGGCGGCAACCAGGTCGCCGATCACGTTCAAGGTCGTCCGGCACATGTCGAGGAAGCGGTCGACTCCAAGCACCAGAGCGATCGCCTCGGGGCGGATTCCCACCATCGCCAGGATCAGCGCGACCACCGGCAGCGAGCCCGCCGGCACTCCGGCGGTGCCGATGCCGCCCAAGATGCAGACCAGCATCACCGTGACCTGCTGCCACATGGTCAGCTCGACCCCGAAGAATTGGGCGAGGAAGATCACCGTCACGCCCTCGAACATCGCGGTGCCGTTCTGGTTGGCGGTGGCGCCGATGGTGAGCACGAAACGCGACACCCGGCGCGGCAGGCCGAGCTTCTCGTCGGCGACCCGAAGCGAGGTCGGCAGGGTCGCGTTGGACGAGGCCGTAGAGAAGGCCATCAGGCTCGCCTCCTGAGTCTGGCGGAAGAACTGGATCGGGTTCTTCCGGCCCAGCGTCGCTAGAAGCGTCGGGAAGACGATGAACATCTGGATGGCAAGCGCCAGCAGGACGACTCCGACATAGGCCGACAGCCGGATCAGCAGGTCCCAGCCGAACAGGGCCGCGAGGTTGAACATGAAGCAGGCGACCGCGATCGGCGCCAGGCGGATGACGATCATGATCAGCCGCATGGTGACGTCGAACAGCCCCTCGAAGCCGCGCTTCAGGGCCCGTGAGTTGGGCGTGTCGGTCAAGAGCAGGCCGATGCCGAAGAACAGAGCGAAGAACATCACCGACAGGATCGAGCTGTTGCTGCCCATCACTTCGACGAGATTGTTGGGGATGATGTTGACGAATGCGTCCATTCCGGTCGGCTGCTCGCGGCTGGTCTGGATGATCTCGCCCGCCCTGCCTTCCTGGGCGGCGAGCATCGACGCGGCGACGTCCGGATCGACTCCGGCGCCGGGCTTGAACAGATTGACGACAACCAGGCTGACCAGCACCGCGATCGACGAGACGATCACCGTGTAGGCGAGCGTTCGAAGACCGACGCGCTTCAACGCCCGCACTTCGCCCATTTCCGAGATCCCGACGATCAGCGCCGAGAACAAGAGCGGGATCACCAGCATGAACAGCAGTCGGAGGAATATCTGGCCGATCGGCTGGGTGATGTAGGAGGTGACGACCTTCACCCATTCGGCGTCCGGCTGGGTGGTGTAGACGATGAGGCCGGCGATCAGGCCGACGAGGAAACCGATCAACATCTGCCATTGCAGGTCGATGCTCCGCTTTTGCGGCTCCGTCGGCTTCGGCGACTTTGACGGCTTCCGCTTCGGCTGCGGCTTCGGGTTCCGGGCCATGTCTATCCCCTCTTGTGCCACCCTGGATTCGCGGCGGGACAGCGAAAGGTCAAGCTGCCTTGTTAAATCACAGAAGAGCGCCCGAACGGATCGTCGATGGACGGCGGCGGGACGGAGAAATATTTCGGCCCCGCCGCGGTCATATGGAAACAGTCTTCGAGCCGAACTCCGAACTTGCCGGGCAAATAGATGCCGGGCTCGTTGGAAAAGCACATGCCGGGCGCGAGGCGGGTGGTTTCGCCGCGGACCAGATTGACCGGCTCATGGCCTTCCATGCCGATCCCGTGCCCGGTGCGGTGCGACAGGCCGGGAAGCTTGTAGCCGGGCCCATAGCCCCAGCTCTCGTAGGCGCGGCGGACGGCATCGTCGACGCTGCCGGCCGGAACGCCGAGCCGGGCGGCAGCCATGGCGATGTCCTGCCCGCGCCGCATCTGGGTCCACACCTTGCGCTGCTCGGCCGTCGGTTTGGCGCCGAACACGAACGTCCGCGAGATGTCCGACTGGTAGCCGCGCACTTCGCAGCCGCAGTCGAGCAGAACCACTTCGCCGCGCCGGACGTGCTGCGGCTTGCCCGAGCCATGCGGATAGGCGCTCGCCTCGCCGAGCAGGATCAGCCCCCACGGATTGGATCCGCCAAGCGCGGTAATGGCTGCGACGAACAGTTTCTCGATGTCGCCCGGGGTCATGCCCTCGCGGATCGCCGGATAGACCCGGTCGTAGGCGGCGATGGTGACGTCGGCCGACGCCTGCATCAGAGCGAGCTCGGCCGGCGATTTGATCATGCGCATCGCGCGAACGACGGGATTGGCGCTGACGATCCGAGCTCGCGGCAGTCGGTCTTTCAAGCGATCGAGGATGAAGAAGCGGTTGGTCTCCTCGAAGCCGATCGGCTGGCCGGCGACTCCGCGCTCGCGGAGGAAATCGGCGACCAGCTTGAGCGGCTCCTCGTGCTCCTGCCACACCCGGACCTCGGCCGGGATTCCCAGGCTTTCCTCGACCGACGGCTTCTCGAAGAAGGGCGTGACGACGATCGGCTCGCCCTCGGCCGGGATGATTGCGGCGGTCAGCCGCTCCGAGCGCCGCCACTGGACGCCGGTGAAATAATCGAGGCTGGCGCCGGGCTCGATCAGGATCGCGCCGATGCCGTTGCGCTTCATCAGCCCGCGCGCTTTGGCCAGGCGGGCGAGCCGCTCGGCGCGGCCGATCGGCGGCGGCAAAGCGATCGGCGCCGGATCGGCGGTCGCGGCCACGGCGGCGCCAAAGCCGGTGCCGCCCAGCAAGGATGCGCCGGTTGCAGCGGCACCGGTGGAAAGGAAAGCGCGTCGGCCGAAACGCATTATCGCAAGCCCCAAAGCAGGTTCGCGCCCATGTTGCACGATCGCGGCCAATCGGCCAGCAGCGCCCGGTGAACGATTCCCCGGCTTCGACCAATGCGCCATCGACGGCAGCTGCGGCTCCCCGCCGCCCCGGCAGCCGCGAGATGACGGTCATGCTCGCCGGGCTGATGGCGCTCAACGCGTTCGCGATCGACACGATGATCCCGGCGCTTCCGGCGATCGGCGAATCGCTGTCGGTCGCGCGGGAGAACCACCGCCAG
>JBPCQE010000201.1:0-5174 GCA_050998435.1 Sphingomicrobium sp.
GGCCAAGGCGATCCGCGAAACCGCTCTGTTCTACACCCGCCAGCGGACCACCGACCTTTTGACCCAGATGGCGGTGACGGTGCAGGGCTATCTCGCGCTCGACCTCGTCAAGAAGAACAATGTCGAGCTGGTCAAGGGCGTCGACCGCGCCTCGACCACCACCGTCGCGGCGCTCCGGCCCGCGGTCACCGTCGCCCAGGCGATGACCAACCAGCGCCTGGTGCTCGAGCAGATCGGGGCATTGAACCCGACCACCGCGGGGATGATCGATTCGACCGGCGAACTGCTGCGCACCCAGACCGGCGCGATCCACGAGCAGGCGGCATCGTCGACGATTCCCCTCGAAACGCTGCAGCGCGCGTTCCAGAATATCTACGAGACGATGGACCAGATCGACCGCTTCAAGCTCGAGGCGCGCGGCAACATGAAGCAGACCGTCGAGACTCTCGGAACCGAGGTCGAGAAGTCGAAGGGCTATATCGCCCGCGCCGAGGGCGTCGAGCAAGCCAGACTCAAGGGCCCGGCCGAAGCCTCGCCCTTCGCTCCGATCGAGACAAAATGAGCGTCGAGTCCCTCAACGCGATCGTCGCGCGTGCCAGGGACGGCATGGACAACGCGGTCGCGAGCTCGGCGCGGGTCAACAAGACCCTGACGCGCGCGGACCGGGTCATGCATCAGGAGTCCGCGCGCGACGGCCCGGCGCGCGATGCGTCGCGGCGCGAACGCCAACGCCTGAACGAGGGTCTCAAACGCAAGGTCATCCAGATCGGCGTCGCCATCGGCGTGATCAGCGTCGCCACCATCGTCCTCGGGCTGATCCTGCCGACCGGCATCGGCATGTTCGGCTTTCTGGCCGCGGTCGGCCTGGCGATCGGAATCGCGGCGATGCTCGCGGTCATCCCGTCGCCGGCGCGCAGCGCCGCCGCCCCGGCCGCCGACCTGCCCAACGGCGAGATGGTCCAGCGCTTCGATTCCTACATCTACCGGAGCCGCGCCGCCTTGCCCGCGCCCGCCCAGGCCGAGCTCGACTCGATCAGCGCCGCGCTGCCGTCGCTTCGCCAGACCCTCGAGCGGGTCGACGCGCTCGATCCCAATGCGCAGGACGCCCGGCGGCTGATGTCGCTGCACCTGCCGGGGCTGATCGACCGCTATGCCCAGGTCCCGCACGCCTATCGCAGCGAGCGCGACGGCGAAGGGATCAGCGTCGACGAGCGCCTGGTCGAGGGGCTGTCCGCCGGCCGGGCGGCGCTCACCGAAATCTCCGAAAAGCTGGCCCGATCCGACATGATCGCGTTCGAGACCCAGGGCCGCTTCATCAAGTCGCGCTACGGCGAAGAGCGAATCGACCAGTAGCCCTAGGCTACCACTCCGTCGGCCTTCAGCCGGTCCAGCTCATCCCCGCTCACTCCAAGCTCGCTCAGCACTTCGACGGTATGCTCGCCTAACCCTGGCGGCGGCCGCTCGGAGTCGCACCGCTTCCCGTCGATCCGCACCGGCGAGCCGACCAGCGGAACTCCGCCGATCGTCCGCACCATCGCCCGGTGCTGGGCCTGGACGTCGGCGAGCGCCTGGCCGACCCGGTTGATCGGCCCCGCCGGAATCCCGGCCGCATCGAGCTTCTCGAACCACTCGGCCGCCGGTTTCCGGGCGATGCATTCGGCGACCAGCCGGACGATCTCCCCGCGGTTGGCGACCCGCGCGCCGTTGGTCGCGAAGCGTTCGTCGCTCGCCCATTCGGGGTGGCCGCACATCTCGGCCAGCCGGGCGAACTGGCGGTCGTTGCCGATGGCGACGATGATCGGCCGGTCCGCCGCCTCGAACGGCTGGTAAGGAACGATGTTCGGGTGGGTGTTGCCCTGCCGCGGCGGCTCGTCGCCCGAAACCAATGCATTCGACGCCTGGTTGGCGAGCATCGCCAGCTGGGTGTCGAACAGCGCCATGTCGATATGCGCGCCCTCGCCGGTTGTCTCCCGCTTGTGCAGCGCGGCGAGGATCGCGACGCAGGCGTACATCCCGGTGAACAAATCGGCGACCGCGACTCCGGCCCGCATCGGCCCGCCGCCGGGCTCGCCGTCGGGATGGCCGGTGACGCTCATCATCCCGCCCATCGCCTGGATGATGAAGTCGTAGCCCGCGCGTGTCGCGTAAGGCCCGTCCTGGCCGAAGCCGGTGATCGAGGCGACGATCAGCTTCGGGTTGGCGGAGCGCAGCGAAACCGCGTCGAGCCCGACCCGGGCGAGACCGCCGACCTTGAAATTCTCGACCACTACGTCGCACTGCCCGGCCAATCGCCGAACCAGCCCGGTGCCCTCTTCGGTCGCGAAATCGATCGCCGCCGATCGCTTGCCGCGGTTGGCGCTTAGGAAATAGGCAGCGACCCGCCGCTCGCCCTCACCGTGCCACGGGGGTCCCCAGTGGCGCGTGTCGTCGCCGGCGCCGGGCCGCTCGATCTTGATCACGTCGGCGCCGAGGTCGCCGAGCAGTTGCGTGCACCACGGCCCGGCGAGCACCCGGCTAAGGTCGAGGACCCGGACTCCGGCCAGCGGTCCGGTCAATGCCCGCGCTTCCACGGCCGGCGGTCGGCGAGCACCGCGCGCGCCGCATTATGCCCCGGCGCCCCGGTCACTCCGCCACCCGGGTGAGCGCCCGATCCGCACAAATACAGGCCCTTGAGCGGCATGCGGTAATCGGCGGCGCCGATCATCGGCCGGGCGCTGAACAATTGGTCGAGCCCCATTTTGCCGTGGAAAATATCGCCGCCGATCAGGCCGAAGCGGCGCTCGAGGTCCAGCGGGGAATGAATTTGGCGCCCGATCACGGACTTGGCGAAGCCCGGCGCGTGCTGATCCACCGTGGCGATGATCGCGTCGGCAGCTTCATCCCGCTCCTTGTCCCAGCTCCGCCCGGGCCCGAGGTCGAAGCGGAAATGCTGGCAGAACAGCGACGCGACATGCTTGCCCTTGGGCGCCAGGTCCGGATCGAGCGTCGTTGGAATGAGCATTTCGACGATCGGCTGCTTGGCCCAGCCGTCGCGGCTGGCGTCGGTGAAAGCGCGGTCCATGTAGGCCATGCTCGGACCGATGATGATCCCCGCCGTGTGCTGCTTGCCCGCCTTCGGAAGCACGCTGAACTTGGGCAATTCGGACAGCGCGACGTTCATCCGGAAGGTCGCGCTTTCGCATTTCCAATTGGCCATCCGCCGCTCGACTTCGGGCTCGACCGAGCCCGCCGGCACCATCTTGTCGAACAATAGCTTGGGATTAACCCCGGCGACGACCTGCCGCGCGCGCCACGCCCGCCCGCCCGCAACGACGCCCGCCGCGCGGCCCTTCTCGACGATCACTTTCTCGACCGGCGTATTGAGCAGGATGTCGGCCCCCGCCTCGCGCGCCGCCGCGGCCATCGCCTGGGTGATCGATCCCATCCCGCCGATCGCATGGCCCCACGCCCCCGGGACTCCGTCGGCTTCCCCGAACAGATGGTGCAGCAGCACGTAGGCGGTGCCCGGCGTGTAGGGCGAGGCGAAGTTGCCGACGACTCCGTCGAACGCGAACAACGCCTTTGCCATTTCGCCTTTGAAATGCCGATCGAGGATGTCGCCCGCACTCCGCGTTGCGTAATCGTGGAGGATTCGTTTTTCGGCCAGCGATAGTCCGAGCATGTCGCGCGCGAGCTGCAGCATTTTCGGCAGCCCGCCGACGCCTGCGCCGATGTCCGGCGGCGCGCGCAGCAGCCATTTCTGGATCAACGGGACGACCGTCTCAAGCTCGGCGACGTAGCGGTCGTAGGCCTCGCCATCTTCCTTAACGTGCCGGACCAGCTCTTGGCGGGTCTGCCCCCAACCGGTCAGCAGATATTCGCCGTCGCCGGGCAGGAAATTATCCATCTTGCGCAGCACCACCTTCAGCCCGTGGCGCTCGAGCTCCATGTCGCGGATGACCTTGGGGTTGAGCAGGCTGACGGTGTAGGACGCCGCCGAGTTGCGGAAGCCGGGCAGGAACTCGTCGGTCACCGCGGCGCCGCCGACCGTCGTCGCGCGCTCCAGCACCGCGACCTTCAAGCCCTTCCTGGCGAGGTAAAAAGCGCAAGTCAGGCCGTTATGCCCCGCGCCGATGATGACCGCGTCATGCATGTCGCAGGCCTGGCATCAGCGCATCAGCACCAGTTCTTCGGCCATCGTCGGGTGGAGCGCGATGACCGCGTCGAAGTCCGACTTCTTGAGCCGGGCCTTCACCGCGATCGCCGCCGCCTGCAGGATTTCCGGCGCGTCGGGGCCGATCATGTGCACTCCGACGATCCGGTCGCTGTGCCCGTCGACGACCAATTTGTAGAGCGAGCGCTCGCTTCGGCCGGCGAGCACGTTCTTCATCGGCCGAAAGTCGGCGGTGTAGGTCTTGACCGCGCCCAATTGGTTGCGTGCCTGGCCTTCCGTCATTCCGACTCGGGCGAGCGGCGGGTGGCTGAACACGGCGCTCGGGATGCAGCCGTAATCGACCCGGGTCGGAGTGTCGCCGAAGAAGGTTTCGGCGAACGCCTGGCCCTCGCGGATCGCGACCGGGGTCAGCTGCACCCGTTCGGTGACGTCGCCGATGGCGAATACCTACGGCACGTTGGTGCGGTTGTCGGCGGCGACCTTGATCTCGCCGCGCTCGCCAAGCTCGACCCCGGCCGCGTCGCATCCGAGCCCCTCGACATTCGGCTGCCGGCCGACCGCGAACAGCACTTCGCTGGCCTCCAGGTCGTCGCAGTTGTTCATTTGGAGCCGAAGCGAACCGTCGTCGCGCTTTTCGATCGCCTTGAAGGTGACGTTGAACTCGAAATGGATTCCCTTGGAAACCGAGATCTGCAGCAGCCGGTCGACCAGTTGCTGGTCGTAGTGGCGAAGCATCGTCTCGGTCCGGTTGACCAGCGTCACATGGCTCCCGAACTGGTGGAAGATGCCGGCAAACTCGTTGGCGATATAGCCGCCGCCGGCAATCACGATCCGCTCCGGCAATTTCTCGAGGTGGAACACCTCGTTGGAGCTGATCGCATGCTCGATTCCCGGCATCTCGGGCATCAGCGGCCGAGCCCCGGTGGCGATCAATATCTTGCCGGCGGTGACCGTCTTGCCCGACGCCAGCCGAACCGAATTGGCGCCCGCGAGCTCGGCGCGCTCGTGGATGATCTGCACG
>JBPCQE010000141.1:0-2985 GCA_050998435.1 Sphingomicrobium sp.
GCTTGCGCTTTCATCAGCGTCGAGCGGTCGAGCGACAGGCGCAGCGCGCGCCAGCCCATTGCCGGGTTCTCAGCCTTGTCCCTGGCATCGGCGAGATAGGGCAGCGCCTTGTCGCCGCCGATGTCGAGCGTCCGGAAGGTCACCGGCCGGTCGCCGGCCGCGTCGAGAACCTTGGCGTAGAGCCGCTGCTGCCGTTCGCGGCCGGGCAAGGTCGCCGAGACGAGAAACTGGAACTCGGTCCGGAACAGGCCGATTCCGTCGGCGCCGGTGAGCTCGAGCGCGGCCGCGTCCTCGGCGAGCCCGGCGTTGACCATCACGCTGACCTCGACCCCGTCCTTGGTGATCGCCGGCAGCGAGCGCACCGCGGCGAACTGGGCGCGGCGCTTCTGGCTCATCGCCATGCGGTGGTCGAAGCCGGAGGTCAGCTGACGGTTGGGGCGGATGATGACGCTGCCGTTGTCGCCGTCGACGAGAATCGCCTCGCGCTCGTTGACGCTGTGGCGGATGTCCTGCAGCCGGCCGACCACCGGCACTCCCATCGCTCGGGCGACGATGGTCATGTGCGCGGTCAGCGAGCCCTCCTCCAGCAGCACCGCCTTTAATCGCCGCCGGTCGTATTCGAGCAGCTCGGCGGGACCCAGGTTGCGGGCGATCAGCACCGTGTCGCGGGTCAGCCCGGTCTGGGCGGCGGTGCCCATCCGCCCGGAGACGATCCGCAACAGCCGGTTGGACAGGTCCTCGAGGTCGTGCATCCGCTCCTGCAGAAGCGGGTCGTCGATCTCGCGCATCCGGGAGCGGGTGCGCTGCTGGACCCGCTCGATCGCCGCTTCGGCGGTGAGGCCACTGTCGATCGCCTCGTTGATCCGCCGTCCCCAACCTTCGTCGTAGGCGAACATGCGGTACGCCGCGAGGATCTCTTGGTGCTCGCCGACAGTGCCGAACTCGGCCTCCTTGGTCATCGCGTCGATCTGCTCGCGCATCCGGCGGAACGCGTCGTAGACCCGGGCCCGCTCGGCCTCGGTGTCCTCGGCGACGGTGTGCTCGACGACGACTCGCGGCTGGTGGAACACCGCCTCGCCCTTGGCCATTCCGGTGACCAGCTTGAGGCCGGTCAAGCGCAGCGGGCCGGCGCTGCGCATCCGGCCGCGGCGGGCGCCGTCGACCAGTCGGGCCGCGGCGATCATCTCCGACAGGACCATCGCCACCGTCTGCAGCGCCTCGATCTCGACCTCTTCGTAGCCGCGCGATTCGGCGTGCTGGACGGCGAGCACTCCGACCGGGCTCTCGAGCCGGACGATCGGTACTCCGGCGAAGCTGTGATAGCGCTCCTCGCCGGTTTCCGGCCGGTAGACGAACTCGGGGTGGCTGGCCGCCTCGGCGAGGTTGAGGATCCGCCCCTCCTGGGCGATCATCCCGACCAGGCCCTCGCCCATCGCCAACCGGGTGACGTGGACCGCTTCCTTGCGCAAGCCGTGGGTGGCGAACAGCTCGAGCTGGTTGTCGCGCAGAAGATAGATCGAGCAAACCTCGCTCTTCATCGCCTCGGCGATCAGGTTGACGACCTTGTCGAGCTTGGACTGGGCGCTGCCGCGGCTCGCCATCACGTCGTGAAGCCCGGTGAGGATCTCGCGGGCGGCGGCGGCGGCGGTCAAGGGCATGGGCGAAACCGCTATCAGATGGGGCGTCCGCCTGTCACCTGCGCCGGGTTGCAGGAACGGCCTAGAAGTCCTCGTATAGGCTGAGCCAATGGAGCCGGCCGCCAGGTCCTCCGGCGAGATAGACATCGAGCCCCGGCACGTAGCGGATTCCGGTGCCAATTGGATAAGCGGGATATTCGATGCCGGCTCGCTCGACGGTCGCCGGCGCGTCGGCTTTGCTCCTGACGGCGACGATCTCGCCGGTCGGCAAGCGGTAGCGGCCGGGAAGGACAGCGCGCTCAGGGAGCGGTTCAGCAAGCTCGCGCCGTGCAGTCGAGGGACGGCCGGTGGCGTACGCGACGAGCGCGCGTTGCAACCGCTGCTGGAGGGCCGGAGCGAGCGTGTTGTTGCTGACCATCGCGACCGACATGCGCCGATCCGCATCCCAGTAGAGCATGTGGTGGAAGCCTTCGTGATGGCCGAGGTAATGACAGCGGCGGCCCCGCGGCGCGCAGTTCCAATTGCCCCAGGTCAAGCCCGACGGCTTGCCGGCGATAACCGAGGGCGTGGTCGCGATGGCGCGGATCGTGGTCAAGGGCCCACGCCACCATCGGGCCCCCCAGGAAGCGAGCTGCGAGGCGGAAATGCTCAGATTGCCGGGGCCGTAGAATCGCTCGTCCTCGTAGCTGTCGGCGGGCTCAAGCCTACCGTCGGCGGTGCGGCGGTAACCGACCCCGCGCCCGGCCCAGCTGGCGAGGCTCCTCGGCCTCACCGTGACACCGCTCGGAAGCATTAGCCGGTCGCGAGCGAAATCGAGGTAATGCGAACCGCTGACCCGCTCGATGACCATCGCCAGAGCGATCGAGCACAGGTTGCAATAGGTGAAGCGACTGCCCGGCTCGAACATGGTGGGGCGCAGCCTTGCCTCCGCGAGGAGCGCCTCGTTGGTCTTGCCGACGATCGCGCTCGCCGATTCATCGGCGGACAAGCCGGCGGAGTGCGCAAGCAGGTGCCGGACCGTGGTCTGCGCCTGCGGGAATTCGGGAAGGTAGCGGCGAACCGGCGCGTCGAGGTCCAGCTTCCCGTCATGGGCAAGCATTAACACCGCCGCATGGGTGACCGGCTTTGCGAGCGAGGCGCTGTCGACCGGTGTGTCGGGCGTGAAGGCGCGGCCCGTAAATGGATCTGCAGGACCGTATCCGCGCGCGAAAAGGACGCCCCGCGCGTCGCGGACGACGACGGCGCCGCTGAATTTTTGCTCGCGAGCGAGGCGGTCGAGTGCGGCGTGCAGCCCTGGCGGTTCGCTCGCACCCGACGCCGCGCCGACCGTCAGCGCCGTCAAGGCCAA
>JBPCQE010000102.1:0-3561 GCA_050998435.1 Sphingomicrobium sp.
TGGCCGGCGAACGGCAGCCCGTAGCCCTTGATCGTCCAGGCGATGAACAGCGTCGGCACGTCGTCGCGCGCCGAGTCGAACGCCTCGACCAGGCTCTCCATGCAATGCCCGCCAAGATCGGTGAACAGCGCCGCCAGCGCATTGTCGTCGTACGTCTTGAGGAAGGCGGCAGCGGATTTGCCAAGGTCGGCCTCGATCCGCGCCCGCCACGCCGCCCCGCCCTGGTAGTGGAGCGCCGACAGCTCGGCGTTCGGCAGCCCGTCGAGCCAATTGGCCATGCTCGGGTACTTCTCAAGCGCCGCTGCAAGCTTCTTGCCGTAACGCAGCTCGACGACCCGCCAGCCGCAGCTTTTGAAGATCTCGTCGAAGCGCTCGAACATCCGGTCGGCGCTGGTCGAGTCGAGGCTCTGGCGGTTGTAGTCGAGAATCCACCAGCAATTGCGGATGTCGTGCTTGTAGGCCTCGATCAGCGCTTCGTAGACGTTGCCCTCGTCGAGCTCGGCGTCGCCGACCAAAGCGACGAAGCGGCCGCGGTCGGCGTCGTCGAGCCAGCCGTGGGCGCTCAGATAATCCTGCACCAGGCTTGCAAAGGCGGTGATCGCGACTCCGAGCCCGACCGAGCCGGTCGAGAAATCCACCGGGATGCGATCCTTGGTTCGGCTCGGGTAGCTCTGCATCCCACCGAAACCGCGGAAATTCTCGAGCTGCTCGAGCGACTGAGACCCAAGCAGATAATGGATCGCGTGCAGCACCGGCCCGGCGTGCGGCTTGACCGCCACCCGGTCGTTGGGCCCGAGCGCGTCGAAATAGAGCGCCGCCATTATCGCGGTCATCGACGTGCAGCTGGCCTGGTGGCCGCCGACCTTCAGCCCGTCGGGGGCGGGACGGACGTGGTTGGCGTGGTGGATGGTCCAGGCGGACAGCCAGCGCAGCCGCTCCTCGAGGATCCGCAGTGCGTCGAGGTCGGTGGTTGCGGGCTTGAGCATCGCGGGGACGCCTAGACGAGGCGGCCCGGCCCGCTCAAGCAGAGTCAGTCGTCCGAAGCGCCTGAGTAAGCGTCGATCGCATCGAAGATGTCGGACACGGCGGCGCGCTCGTCCTCGCCGAGCTCGGGATTCCACACGTCGAACAGCAGGATGATGCGGGTCTCGCCGCTCGGGTTCTTGGCTTCGTGCTCGAGGCTGTCGTCGAAAACCAGCAGCTCGCCCTCGCGCCATTCGCGCTGCTCGTTGCCGACCCGCAGCCAGCCGCCCGGCGGAACGATCAGCGGTAAATGACAGATCAGCCGGCTGTTGAGCATGCCGTGGTGCGGCGGGATGTGCGCGCCGGGCAGAAGCCGCGAAAACAGGACGGCCGGAGTGCGATGGCCGATGCGGCTGATCGGGACCTTCTCCAGCGCCGCCATGGTCTGCGGGCAGCGGCGGGCGTTCTCTTCAACGACTTTGCCCTCCTTCCACAAATAGAGCGCCGTCCAGCTCTCGTCGCCGTGAAGCCCGTGGAATTCGCGGTGCGGCCGGTCTTCCTCCTCCTCGATATAGGGACGGAAGTCGGCGCCATCGGCGAGCAGCGCTTCCAGCTCGGACCGGATGACGCGAGTTTTTTTCTTCAAGCTCTTCTGCCCAGTCGAACTCGTCGCGTTCCCAGAACTGCCGCTGCTCCAGATAGGGATAGTAAAAGACCGACGGCTGTTGCGGGAAAATGCTTCTTTTGCCCTTCAGCATGTCCATCGCATGGCCCAGTCGCAGCCGGCCGGCCAGCCAGGCTGGCGAGGTCGGCGCCTTCGACCGCTCGATCGAGCGCCTGCTCGAATTCCGCTGCGCGCTGCTGGACGAAGGCCTGGGCCCGGCGCAGGTCCTTCACGGTCTCGGCGTCGACATATTGGACGGCGCGGGCCGCGCCCAGCGCCGCCTGGTAGAAAGACATGGCCGCACGCGCGTCGCCCTTGAGCGCATAGGATTCGCCGCGCCCGAGCAGCTCCCTGATCTTTCCCGTGTCGGCCGCTGTGCTCACGCCGCTTCGGCCCTGGCCACCTCGGCGTCGAAGCGCGCCTGCGCCCCGTGGATATGTTCGACATTATCGAGCGCCCATTGGGTCAGCCCTGTAATCGGCGTCAACAGCGAATGGCCGAGCGCGGTGAGCTCGTAGTCGACTCGCGGCGGGATGCTCGGAGTGACCGTTCGGCTGACGATCCCATCGCGCTCGAGATTGCGCAAGGTCAGGGTCAGCATGCGCTGCGACACGCTCGGGATCTCGCGCCGAAGCTCGTTGAAGCGCCTCGGCCCGTCGCCCAGCGTGGCGACGACGAGCACCGTCCATTTGTCGCCGATCCGCGACAGCAAGGTGCTGATCGTCCGGCACATGGGGCTGGTTGGGTCTTTCATTGTCGTCCTCCGGCCACACGAATGTTCCCCGGCCACAAATTTGTTCGTCGGCCACAAAAAAGTGCGTTCTTGCGGCGGGGCTTCATGTGGTTACTTAGGGTGCCTCGGTAACAAATCCATACCTAGGAGGCAATAGTGACCATCCTTCATATCGACAGCTCCATCAATGGCGACAACAGCGCCAGCCGCGCGATCAGCCGCTCGATTCTCGATCAGGTGCGCGCGCAGAGCCCCGGGTCGCGGGTCATTTCGCGAGACCTTGTGGCGCAACCGCTGCCGCACCTTACTTTGGCTTCGTTCAACGACCAGGAGGTGCTCGACGAGTTCCTCGGCGCGGACACTATCGTGATCGGCGCGCCAATGTACAATTTCACGCTTCCAACGCAGCTCAAGGCGTGGCTGGATCGGATCCTGATTGCCGGAAAAACCTTTCGCTACACAGCTGAGGGGCCGGAGGGGCTGGCCAAGGGCAAGCGCGTCGTCGTCGCGCTCGCTCGCGGCGGAATTTATGACGTAGGCTCCCCGGCAGCGGCGCTCGAGCATCTCGAAACCTATCTGCGCGGCGTATTCAACTTCATCGGTATCGAGCCCGAGTTCGTCGCTGCGGATGGCCTCAACATCAGCCCCGAGCAGCGCGAGATGTCGATCCGGCAGGCGCTAGGGCAGAGCGTTCGCCTGGCCGCATGAATCGGGGACTCGCCGCCGCCGTCCCGTCGCGATACCATGGCGCGGATCGAAGGCGAGCGAGGAGCGGACAATGCGGTTGTGGTTGGGCATCGCGGCACTGGTCGCAGCGGGTTGCTCGCAACAGTCGGAAGCACCCGCGGGTGAATCAGCGGCGACAGTCGAGGCCCCGTCCTCGGTCCCGAAAGCATGCGACATCCTGACCGAGGCCGATGCCAAGTCCGCGCTTGGTCGCGAGGTGGAGCGCCTGCCCAACGACGGCGGCCCGGCCGGGCTGGACATCTGCCAGTACGGCTACCAGGGCGAGCGGCTGGCCGACATGGGCCAGGTCAGTGTCACCGTGCGGCCGGTCGACCTGGCCAGCGCGATCGCTGGTGCGAAAGAGCAGGGCTATGAGCTCGAGCCGGTTTCGATCAACGGCGAGGAAGCTTATTATTCGCGCGAGATCGGGCTCTATGTCGGCAAGGGCAACCGCACCGCGATCTATCTGCTCGGT
>JBPCQE010000165.1:0-7328 GCA_050998435.1 Sphingomicrobium sp.
AATCGGGCCCGCCGACGAACTCCATCAGCGCCGACGGTTCGGCCTTGGGGTTGTCGATCAGGTGTGCCGCGGCATCGATCAGCTCGCCGACATTGTGCGGCGGGATCGACGTCGCCATTCCCACCGCGATCCCGCTCGCGCCGTTGGCGAGCAGGTTGGGGAACAGGCCCGGGAACACCTCGGGCTCTTCTTCCTCGCCGTTGTAGGTCGGCTTGAAGTCAACCGCGCCGTCGTCGATGCCGGCCATCAGCGCCATCGCGACGGGGGTCATCCGCGCCTCGGTGTAGCGGTAGGCGGCCGCATTATCGCCGTCGATGTTGCCGAAATTGCCCTGCCCGTCGACCAGTGGGTAGCGAAGCGCGAAGTCCTGCGCGAGCCGGACCATCGCGTCATAGACGCTCTGGTCGCCGTGCGGGTGGTACTTGCCGATCACGTCGCCGACCACTCGGGCGCTTTTCTTGAATGGAGTCGCATTGCGCTCTCGCGGGGCAAGAGCGCCACCGGCACCCCCGGCCGGGTCGAGCCGAAGCAGCCGCATCGCCCACAGCAGCCGCCGGTGGACCGGCTTTAAGCCGTCGCGGACATCGGGCAGCGAGCGCGCGGTGATCGTCGACAGCGCATAGACCAGGTAGCGCTCGGACAGAGCGGCGTCGAACGGGACGTCGATTTCGGATTCGGCCGCGGATTGCATTGCTCAGCCCTAGCAACCGCGTCCCTCCCACGAAAGCGCGGCTAAGCGCTGCGCGAGAGCCTCGCAAGTGGTTCTCGGATCGCGGTTCATTCGACTGTGGCCGGGTCGTCCGAACTGTTTCAGGACGCTAAGTAGCAGGCTTGAAAAACAGGGCTCTGCAACTGGCAAGGACAAATAAACCAACTGATGTCGAGGTGATTCTATTCACCTACGATGCATCCGAACAGCCCTAGAAGCGTTGATACTAACGATTGCCGACCATTTTTCGGCGATATTTTCAAGGATTTTACTATGACAATCTTCGCAAAGATTTTAACCGGTGCTGCCGGCCTGGCAATGGTCGCCGGCGCAGCCGCCCCCGCCGCGGCGCAGTCCGCTCCTTACGGTGGCTACAACCAGGGCTACAACACCGGTGGCGGCGGAGTCGGCGCGATCATCGGCCAGATCCTCGGCGGCGGACGCTACGGCGCCTACGGCCAGGGCAACGACCGAATGGCGGTCGACCAGTGCGCCCGCGCCGCCGAAGCCCAGATCAACAGCCGATATCGCTCTTCGGGCTACGGAAATTATCCGCAGGGCTATGCCAACCAGGGCTATCCAAACCAGGCTTACGGCCACAATCAGATGCGCCACGCGCGCGTCATCGGCATTACCGGCGTCGAGCGGCGCTCGAACGGCCTGAGGGTCTCTGGAGTGATCAATTCTGGCCGTAGCCAATATCGCGGCGCCTATCCCAACCAGGGCTACAATTACGGCGCCCAGGGCTATCCGAACCAGGGTTACCCGAACCAGGGCTATCCGAACCAGTACGGCAACGCCTACGCCTACGGTCAGCAAGCCCAGGTCGCCGACCTGCGTTTCAGCTGCCGCGTCGACTATCGCGGTTACGTCTCCGATGTCGACATCAAGCGGAATGTCGCGGCCCGCCGCGGCTACTAAGCCCGGTTGATCCCGAACCAGGAATGCGCGCGGCCGGCGACGGTCGCGCGCATTTTCTTTGGGCTTCAGCCGACCTCGATATCAAAGTGCAGCACGTCCTCGCGCCGGCCGAGCTTCGAGTAGAGCGCCACCGCGGGCGCATCGACCGGGTCGGCCTGGACGAAGATCACATAAGCGCCGCGCTCCGCCGCGATCGGCTTCAGGGCCTCGATCAGAGCGCTCGCGATTCCGGCGCGGCGATGGGGCTGCGCGACCGCTAGGTCATAGATGTAGATCTCACTCCGCTCCTGCTCGAACTTGTCGAGCACGTACGCGACGAGGCCGCCTACCACCGCCGCGCCCTGCCGGACCGCCGCCCCTTCGTCGGTCGCGACAAGAGCGATGAAATGGTCGTCGCCGAGCAGCGGCCGAAGATAGCTGTCGCTCGGCCGGGCCGAGCCATAGGTTTCAACCTCGTCGAACGCTTCACCGAACATCGACAGCAGCGCGTGCATCAGGTTCAGATCCGCGGAGCCCAGCCTTTTCACGGTGATGCAGGGTCGATTCACTATATTAACCTATGTTAAAAGGAACACTGTTGGCACTCCCTAGGCACGGCGGCGGCAACGCCTTGGGCCGCCTAGGCATAGGCTTCGCGAGTCTCGCTCTCCTGGTCGCGGAACGAATCCAGCAACCACTCGCGAAATCGTTTGACCTTGGGCACCAGCCGCCGCTCGGGCGGATAGGCAAGCCAATAGGCATAGCCGCCGGTCGAGGTCAGCTCGAACGGCTGCACCAGCCGCCCAGCGGCGACATCGCCGCGCCACAGCAGCGGAGTCAGCAACGCCAGGCCCTGCCCGCCCATCGCCGCGTGGCCTTCGTTGGCCTGGCTGTCGAGCCGAATGCCGCCGCGCGGCCGGTGGCCGTCGAGCGCAACCCCGGCGTCGCGAAACCAGCGCGCCCACCACTCGTCCTGCGGCCCGATCAGCGGCAATTCGGGCAAGTCGGCCGGCGCTAGCTTGTGGCCGAGGTCGCGCTCGAACTTGGCAATGCACTCCGGGCTCGCCATCGGCGTGAAGTCCGATTCCATCAGCTTGTGAACTTCCAGCCCCGGCCAATCGCCGAGCCCGGCGCGGATCGCCACGTCCGCCTCGCCCGAGCGCAGGTCGACGGCCTCGTTGCTGGTCGTCATCCGCACCGCCAGGTCGGTGTGCTCCATCTGGAACTCGCCGAGCCGCCACGCCAGCCAGGTGTTGGCGAAGGTGTAGGTGGTGGTGACGGTCAGCAGCGATTCGTCCTCGGCCTTGTGGCTGGCGAACGCCGCTTCGATCGAATCGAACGCCTGGCTCAGGGTCGGCAGAAGCCGCTGGCCGAGCGGAGTGAGCCGCGCCCGGCCCCGCTCGCGAACGAACAGTGCCGCTCCGAGCCGCTCCTCGAGCGCCTTTACCTGGTACGACACCGCCGCCTGGGTCAGGCCGAGCTCAGCCGCGGCGGCGGTAAAGTTCTCGGTCCGTGCAGCGGCCTCGAAGGCGCGCACGGCGGCCAGTGGCGGGAGTCGTCGCATCGGGCTTCCCTATAAATCTAGCTTATCGACCCTGTCGAGCGTTTGATTGGCGAAACGACCCGCCGATGAATAGATGATCATCCACCGCCGGCGGATGGTTCTTCCCTTCCCCAGCCCCCCGCCGGCGGACCATCCAATCGGACGGGTCAGGAAAGGACAGGTAAAAAAATGGCTTATGGACTCAACCCCCGGCTGTTCGTCGAGAACGGCCCCGCGGTCACGGCCGCGGAAGCGCAGGGACCGCGCTCGTCGACGGTGTACCGCGGCTGGCGCGGGCTAAACCCGGAGCGCCGCCTCGCAGTCATCGAGACAGCGCTCAGCCCCGCCAACGACGTCATCGACGGCTATCCGCTGGCGCTCTGACGGCACCACCGACAACTCAAGCGACGCGAAAGGATGATCACCATGCAGGACGAAATTTTCGATCGCACCTACCAGGCCGGCCGGGCCGAGATGAATGCCGGGATTGACCGCGGTCTCAGCCGCCTCGGCGCAAGCATCGGCAAGAGCCTCGAGGCCCTCCACCGGATCGAGTGGAGCGCGCCGTGGAACCGCCGGTCCAAGGACGTCGGACACGCCTGATGCCGGACCAACGGACCGGCCAGTGAGGGGCGCGGACCAGCACGCGCCGCGCTCCTCACTTTGAACTCTTGCACTTCCAATGTGACAATGTAACATACGCGCAGCATTTGGGGAGCCAAAGGCATGTGCCGCTCGATTCTTCCGACCTTCCTGCTCATCGCCGCCTGCTCGCAGCAGCCAGAGGAGCGGCAATCCCAGGACCTCCAGACCTACGACACCGCGGAACCGGCGATGCAGCCCGGCGCGCCCCCGCCGATGCCGCCGGCCTCGCCGCCCCCGACCGTCAGCCACGACGCCAGCGCGACCGCCGAGCAAGCCGCCGGCCCTAACATATCCGTCTCGGCTGCGCCCGGCGTCGCCTTCAATTACCGCTACGCCTACCGGCTGCCCAACGCCCGCATATCCGCGGCGCAGGAAGCGCACGCCTCGATGTGCGAGAAGCTCGGAATCACCCGCTGCCGAATCACCGGCATGCGCTACAGCCTGGTCAACGAGCGGGATGTCTCGGCGTCGCTCGAGTTGAAGCTCGACCCGGCGGTCGCCCGCTCCTTCGGCAAGGATGCGACCAAGGTCGTGATCGACGCCGAGGGCATGCTGGTCGACCAGCAGATTAGCGGAACCGACGCCGGCGCTTCGATCGAGCGCGCCAACCGCGGCCGAGCCGAGCTCCAGGACGAGCTCGACCGGGTCAACCGCGAGCTTGCCCGCCCGGGCCTGTCGAACGTGGTGCGCGACCGGCTGCTGTCCGAAGCGCAGTCGCTGCGCTCGCAGATCCGCGCGCTCGGCGAGCAGAAGAAGGCCGACGAGGAGTCGCTCGCGACCACTCCGATGGCGTTCTACTACGGCTCGGGCAAGGCGATCCCCGGCTTCGACGAGGCGACCCCGCTGACCGACGCTTTCACTCGCGCCGGCTACATCTTGCTGAGCACCATCGGCTTCCTCATCGTCGCCGTCGCGGCCTTGCTGCCCTGGCTGCTGCTCGCGGGCCTGCTCTACTGGGTTTACCGGCGGAACCGGCATCGCTGGCCGACCGCCGCCCCCGGCTACCGGGAAGGCGGCACCGAGGCGTCCGAGACGGCGCCCCGCCGCCGGTCCCGGCGCGACGCGACTTAAACGCGGCTTCAATTGCGGCGGGGCGGCGGCTCGCCTATAGCCCGCGCTTCCCGCCCGTCCGCCGGAGTGAAGCGTCAAAATATGGTCCGCCGCCGCCAGATCTACGAAGGCAAGGCCAAGATCCTCTACGAGGGTCCGGAGCCCGGCACGCTGATCCAATATTTCAAGGACGACGCGACCGCCTTCAATGCCCAGAAGCGCGGCACCATCAGCGGCAAGGGCGTGTTCAACAACAAGATTTCCGAGCACATCTTCACCGCCCTCAAGGGGATCGGAGTCCCGTCCCACTTCATCCGCCGCTTGAACATGCGCGAGCAATTGATTCGTCAGGTCGAAATCGTGCCGATCGAAGTGATCGTCCGAAACGTCGCCGCCGGCTCGCTGTCGAAGCGCCTTGGGATCGAGGAAGGCACCCAGCTGCCGCGCACGATCATCGAATATACTTACAAGGACGACGCGCTCGGCGACCCGATGATCGCCGACGAGCATATCGCCTGCTTCGGCTGGGCCAGCCAGGAAGAGATGAACGACATCGCCGACATGGCGATCCGGGTGAACGACTTCATGAGCGGCATGTTCGCGGCGATCGGCATCCGCCTGATCGACTTCAAGCTCGAGTTTGGGCGGGTGTGGGAAAACGATTTTCCACGCATCATTCTCGCCGACGAAATCAGCCCCGACGGCTGCCGGCTGTGGGACATGAAGTCGAACGAGAAGCTCGACAAGGACCGCTTCCGCCTCGGCCTCGGCGGCGAAGCCGAAGCCTATCAGGAGATCGCGCGGCGCCTCGGCCTGCTCGAGGAAGACGAGCCCAACAGCGTCCTCGACCTCGAAACCCACCGCAAGAAACGCGGCAAGTAGCCGGCCGCCGATGGGCGTCCCACGCGTCCGGGTGGTGACGCTGAATGCCGCCCTGGGGCCGCTCGATTATCGCGTTCCCGTCGGCATGACCGTCGAGGCCGGCTCGGTGGTCGTCGCTCCGCTCGGGCCACGGCAACTGGTCGGAGTCGCCTGGGAGCCCGAGCGGCTGCCGAGCGAGGAAGTCGGCGACAACCGGCTGCGCCCGCTCGCCGCCGTGCTCGACGTGCCGCCGATCGCCGCCCCGCTGCGCCGTCTCGCCGAATGGACCGCCGATTATTATCTGAGCCCGCTCGCCTCGGTGCTGCGGATGATCCTGCCGTCGTCGAGCGCGCTCGAAGGCTCGCGCCAGCTGACCGAATATCGGCCGACCGGGCTGATCCCGGAGCGCCTGACTCCCCAGCGGCTGAAGGCGCTCGCCGCGCTCGAAGGCCGGCAGGGCACGATCCGCGAGCTTGGGAGCCAGGCTGAAGTCAGCGACGCGGTGCTGCGCGGCCTGGTCCACGCCGGGGCGCTCGAGCCCGTGACTGTAGAGGCCGACCGACCGCTCGAATGCCCCGACCCCGACTTCGCCCCGCCCGATCTCAACGACGAGCAGCGCGCCGCCGCCGCCAGCCTGTCCGGAGCAATCGGCAAGGGCTTCGATCCGGCGCTGCTCGACGGGGTCACCGGCTCGGGCAAAACCGAGGTGTATTTCGAGGCGGTCGCCGAATGCCTTCGCCAGGGCCGGCAAGCGCTGGTACTGCTGCCCGAGATCGCTCTCACCGAGCCGTTTCTCAAGCGCTTTCAGGCGCGCTTCGGCTGCGCCCCGGTCGCCTGGCATTCCGACCTGCGCTCGTCGCAACGCCGCCGCTCGTGGCGGGCGATCGCTTCGGGCGAGGCTAAGGTCACGGTCGGCGCCCGTTCGGCCCTGTTCCTGCCCTACCGCCAGCTCGGGCTGATCGTCGTCGACGAAGCCCATGAGCCGAGCTTCAAGCAGGAGGAGGGCGTCCAGTACCACGCCCGCGACGTCGCTGTGATGCGCGCCCGGTTCGAGGACGTGCCGGTGATCCTGTCATCAGCGACCCCGGCGATCGAGAGCAAGCACATGGTCGAGATCGGCCGTTACCGCGAGGTCACTTTGACTCGCCGCTTCGCCGGCGCGACCCTGCCGGAAATCCGCGCCATCGACATGACCCAGGACCCGCCGCCGCGCGGCCGCTGGCTGGCCCCGAGCCTGGTCGAGGAGCTGCGCTCCAACCTCGCCGCCGGCGAGCAGTCGCTGCTGTTCCTCAACCGCCGCGGATTCGCTCCGCTGACCTTGTGCCGGCATTGCGGGCATCGCTTCCAGTGCCCCAATTGCACCGCGTGGATGGTCGAGCACCGGCTGATGCACCGCTTGGCCTGCCACCATTGCGGTCATGTAATGCCGCCGCCGCGCGCCTGCCCCGAGTGCGGCGAGGAGGACAGCCTGGTGCCGATCGGCCCCGGCGTCGAGCGCATCGCCGACGAGGTCGCGGCGCTTTTCCCCGAAGCGCGGACGGCCATCGTCACCTCCGACACCATCTGGTCGCCGGCGCGCGCCGCCGAGTTCGTCGCGGCGATGGAGGCCAATGCGATCGA
>JBPCQE010000021.1:0-5404 GCA_050998435.1 Sphingomicrobium sp.
GCCTATGAGGAAGGCCGGGCGATGGGCAGCTTCGCCCAGTGCACCGCCGACGAATATCAGCTGACCCGCAGCCAGATGGACGACTATGCGATTGAGAGCCTGACCCGCGCCAAGGCGGCGATCGACAATGGCGGCTTCAAGGACGAGGTCGTGCCAGTGACGATCAAGTCGCGCGCCGGCGAAACCATCGTCGACACCGACGAGGCGCCGGGCCGCGGCCGCCCCGACAAGATCCCGCAGTTGAAACCGGCCTTCTCCAAGGAAGGGACGATCACCGCCGCGACTTCATCGTCGATCTCCGACGGCGCCGCCGCGGTCGTCCTGACGCGTGAATCGACCGCCCGCGACAAGGGCCTCGAACCGGTCGCCCGGATCGTCGCCACCGCCGCCCACGCTCAGGAGCCCGCGCAGTTCACCGTCGCCCCGATCGGAGCGATGAACAAGGTGCTTGAAAAAGCCGGCTGGAAGGTCGGCGAGGTCGACCTGTTCGAGGTCAACGAGGCCTTCGCCTGCGTCGCCATGTTCGCCATGAAGGACCTCGGCATCCCGCACGACAAGATCAACATCCACGGCGGCGCCACCGCGCTCGGCCACCCGATCGGCGCCAGCGGCACGCGAATCCTCGTCACGCTGGTCAACGCGCTCAAGCAAAAGGGCCTCAAGCGCGGCGTCGCGAGCCTGTGCATCGGCGGCGGCGAAGCGACCGCGGTGGCCGTGGAGCTGGTCTAGTCCAGCACCTCGCGCTCGCCGACACCCCAGATGTCGCCGGTGCGGATGTAGCCGTCGCGCTTGCCGACCGTAATCCGGCACCAGCCGCTCTGGCATTGCTCGATCCGCCCGACGACGCCGTGCTCGGCGCGGTAGCGGACCTTGCTGGTTTCCGTGGGCTCGACGTGGATCGGCCGCGGCTCGCCCGGCTTGACGATGGCGGTGCGCTGGTCGCTGAGCAGAGTCACCAGCATCCAGCCGCGGGTGCCGTCGGGGTCCTCGATCATCCGCCAGTTGGGGTAGGTCTTGACCACCCGCACCGGCAGGTCGCGTCGCTTGTACAGCCAGGTGCCGGGATAATTGCGGCCGGGCCCGGTGCGCATCATCGCCTCGCCGCTGGCGATCGACGCCCAGTAAGGCGGAGTCTTGTCCTGTGCTGACGTTGTGGTTGCGCACACCATCATCGTCATTCCCGCGAAGGCGGGAAACCAGCGCAACCAAGAAAACTGGGTCCCGGCTTTCGCGGGGATGACGGAATTTGAATGCATCACGCCCCGGTCAAAATCCGGTCGACGAGCTGCTTCACGGTCGGGACGAAGCCGTTCGAGTAGAACGGGTCGCTCTTGAAGCGGAACGCCGAGTGGCCGGCGAACATCAGATTATTGTCGACCGGCCCCCCGTGGGCGATGTCCTGCAGAGTTTTCTGGATGCAAAAGCTGCGCGGGTCGGCAAGGCGG
This sequence comes from Sphingomicrobium sp., assembly GCA_050998435.1. Classification (GTDB taxonomy): domain Bacteria; phylum Pseudomonadota; class Alphaproteobacteria; order Sphingomonadales; family Sphingomonadaceae; genus Sphingomicrobium. The sequence continues at coordinate 1,446 of JBPCQE010000021.1, forward strand.
CCCGTGCTGTTCTTCTCATTGTCTGCCCAGGACGAGAATGCGCATTGCGAAAGGCATCCCATGCACTCGGCCTGGTCGCGGCGAATGATCTGCTTCTCCTCGGGCTCGGTGAACACCAAGGTCTCGTCGGGAGTCTTGAGCGCTTCGGTGAAGCCGGCCGCATACCATTCGCGCGCGTGCTGCAGATCGCCCTTGGTCACCCAATAGCCCTTCTTGGTGCCAATCCCGACGTCGAGCTCGAACGCGTGATCGCCGAGCGGCTCCTTGGTAAAGGCGATCTGGCGATCGCTGCGCGCTTCGAGGCTGCGCAGGAAGGGCGTGCGCACCGCGGACGAGTAGAAGCCGGTCGGGCTGAAGCGGTGAAGCAGGATGTCGCCGTCCTCCAGCTCCATCAGCCGCGACTTCCAGCCCGGCGGGATCGGGCTTTCCTGGGTCAGCAGCGGCCGCGTGCCGAATTGGAACAGGATCTGCCCGAGCTCGGGATTGCCGATCCAATTGTCCCATTCGTCGAGCCGCCACACACCGCCCGCCATGACGATCGGCACATCGTCTGAAATGCCGCCGTCGCGCATGACGTCGCGCAACTCTTTCACTCGCGGATAGGGATCCTGCGGAGCGCGTGGGTCTTCGGCGTTGGACAGGCCGTTATGGCCACCGGCGAGCCATGGGTCCTCATAAACAACTGCGCCAAGCCATTCTGGGACCTTGGAATAAGCGCGCTTCCAAAGCGCCCGGAAAGCGCGACCGGAACTGATGATGGGTAAGTAATGGACGCCGTGGGCGGCGGCGATCTCGGACAATTTATATGGCATACCGGCGCCGCAGGTGACGCCGGCAATCTTGCCCCGCGTGCGCTCCAGGACGCCTTCGAGGATCGGCTGCGCGCCGCCCATTTCCCACAGCACGTTGATGTTGATCGCGCCCTTGCCGTCGGCGATTTCATAGGCGCGCTCGACCTGCGCCACGGCGCCGTCGATGCCGTACTGAATCAACTCCTCGTGCCGCTGGCGGCGGGTCATCCCCTGGTAGACCTGGGGGATGATTCGGCCCTCGTGATCGTAGCTGTCGGCGTTTACGGCCGAGACGGTGCCGATGCCCCCCGCGGCGGCCCAGGCTCCGGAGCTCGCATGGTTGGTGGCGCTGACGCCTTTCCCGCCTTCGACCAACGGCCACACTTCGCGCCCGCCATACAGGATGGGCTGAAGGCCCTTGAACAACCGCGCTCTCCTAATTCCTCGGCGCCATATAATGTCCAACTCCGCAGATGCGAAATAAATCCATGTGCGAGGGAGCGCCTATCCGGTGATCTGTGACAGCGAATAGTCGAGCCCGATATCGACCGCCGGCGCCGACTGGGTGATGCGGCCAACCGAGATGTAGTCGACACCGGTTTCGGCGATGCTGCGGATGGTGTCGAGATTGACTCCGCCCGAAGCTTCGAGCGGCACTCGCCCGGCGACCAGTTCAACGGCCTGCCGAAGAGTCTCCAGATCCATGTTGTCGAGCAGCAGCCGGTCGGCGCCGGCGGATAGCGCGGGCTCGATCTGGCCGACCCGGTCGACCTCGACCTGGACCGGCAAGCCGGAGTTCGCCGCCTTCGCCGAGCGCACGGCTTGCGCCACTCCACCGCACACCGCGACGTGGTTGTCCTTGATGAGCATGCCGTCGTCGAGCCGCATCCGGTGGTTCTGGGCCCCGCCCATCCGAGCCGCATATTTGTCGAGCGCGCGCAGCCCGGGGATGGTCTTGCGCGTATCGAGCAAAATGGCTCCGGTGCCGGCGATGGCCTCGACATAGCGGCGCGTCAGAGTGGCGATGCCCGACAGATGCTGCAGCGTGTTGAGAGCGGACCGCTCCGCGGCTAGCATCGCGCGAGCGTTCCCCTCGAGCCGCATCAGCTCGGTTCCGGCCGCTGCCCGGCCGCCGTCATTGACCAGCGTGTCGATACGCACATCGCCATCCAGCTTGCCGAAGAAAGCGGCGGCAATTTCCAGGCCCGCAACGACGATTGCCTCCCGGCAATTGATGACCGCAACGAATGTTGCATCCGGCGCAATCGTCGCGTTCGACGTCACGTCCCCGCCCTCGCCAAGGTCCTCGGCCAGCACCCGGGCGACGAAATCGTCGGTGTCGAACGAAATGTCCATTTGGGGGTGTGTAGGCGAGCGGCGTTCGTGGCGACAAGCTCAGTGCGCGGTCTCTTCGATTTCCCGCTCGGCGCCGGCGATCCGCCAATGGTCGCCTTCGCGGACGTATCGCTGTGCGTCGCCCGACGCGAATTTGTCGACGGCCCAGCCCTGCACGATCAGGGTGACGTTCTCGCCGTCGATCTCGATCTCGTTGAAGCTCTGCTCCTCGTCGCGCAGCCGGGTCGAGGTCGCGGTGCCCGCCTGGATGACCAGCGACGATCCGGCGCGGGTGACCAGGTCGCGCGCATTGTGCGCCGACGCCCGGTGGTTGTGGCCAGCGAGCAGCAGGTCAACCCCGCACTCGGCGATCGCGTCCAGTGCAAGCTCCTGCCGCCCGATCGCCTTGCCGAGCTCGGGCCCGTCCCCGACCGGAAGCGCGAACAAAGGATGGTGGGTGACGAGGATCCGCATCGCCTTGGCATCGGTCCGCTCGAACGTGTCGCGGATGAACTTCAGCTGCTCGTGGCTGATTCGCCCGTCCTTGAAGGTCAGCGAGCGCGCGGTGTTGATACCGAGGACCGTCGCCCCGGGAAGCTCGTGCAGCGGGCACAGCTCGTCGTCGATGAAGCGCTTGTATCGGGTCAGCGGCGAGAAGAACCGCCGCAACACATCGTACAGCGGGACGTCGTGGTTGCCCGGGACTCCGAGCACGTCGTGCCCCGCCTCCCGCAACCGCTCGAGGAATTCGCCCGCCTCCTGGAACTGCTCGGTCCGGGCGCGCTGGGTGAAGTCGCCGCTGATGACGACGAGATCGGGCTTTTCCTCGTTCACCCGTTGCTCGACAGCCTCGACCAGCCGGGGGTCGTGGGCGCCGAAGTGCAGATCCGAAAGGTGAAGCAAGCGGGGCATGGCGAAACAACGCGCCTCGGCCCGCCCGGTTCACCTCATGCTATTGTCCGCCGCCAACCGGGAAGCCGCGCTTGCGAAGCAAGGCGTTGACGTCGGGGTCGCGGCCGCGGAACTGGCGGTACGCGTCGGCGCGGTCGGTTTCGTTGCCGGTCGACAGCAAATACTGCCGGAAGCGATCGGCGGTCGGCTTGTGGAACGGGTCGCCCGCTTCCTCGAAGGCCGCCCAGGTGTCCGCGTCCATCGTCTCCGACCACAAGTACGAATAATACCCCGCTGAGTAGGCGTCCGACGAGAACAGGTGATTGAAGTGCGGCAGGCGGTGCCTGAGCACGATCTCCTTGGGCATTCCGATCTCGGCCATCGCGGCCTTTTCGAACGCGTCGGGATCGACCACCCCGTTCGGGTCCATGTGCAGCATCATGTCGACCAGCGCGGCGGAGAGATATTCGACCGTCGCGAAGCCCTGGTTGAAGGTCTGCGCCTTCTGGATCTTGTCGACCAGGCTCTGCGGCATCGGCTGGCCGGTCTGGTAATGCTTGGCGAACCGCTGCAGCACCGGCGGTGTCAGCAGCCAATTCTCGTTCACCTGACTGGGATATTCGACGAAGTCGCGTTGCGAGCCGCCGAAGCTCGGATATTTCACGTCGACCAGCAAATAATGGATCGCGTGGCCGAACTCGTGGAACAGGGTCTCGGCGTCGTCGAGGCTGATCAGCACCGGCTTGCCGGGCTCGCTTTTGTTGAAATTATTGTTGTTCGACGCGAGCACGATATTGTCGCCCAGCAATCCGGCGCGGCTTCGATAAGTGGTCATCCACGCGCCCGAGCGCTTGCCCTCGCGCGCGAAATTATCGAGGTAGAACAGGCCGACGATATCGCCGCTGCGAGTATCGGTCACCTCGAACGTGCGAACGTCCGGCT
>JBPCQE010000046.1:0-5558 GCA_050998435.1 Sphingomicrobium sp.
GGATTTCACCGATTATGGTCCCGATTACGCGGCGAAGACCAACGGGACGGTCGATGTCGGCCTCAACGGACAGCCAAGTGAAGCGCTCGCATCACCACTCCCGGTGGTGCGGGTAGACGACCTCGAGGCTTCGCTCGACGCGGTTGTCAAGGCCGGCGGAACGATCGCCAGGCCGATCTTCTCGTTTCCGGGCGGCCGTCGCTTTCACTTCATCGACCCAGCGGGGAGCGAGCTCGCAGTCTGGTCCGAAACCTGACCTATTCGGCGGTCGTCGGGTCGATGACGCTGCGAACCTGCGCGATGCTGTAGGCCGGAAAACCCGCGGTGTCGGCGTGCTGGCGAATCAGCTCCTCGCTCGGCGCGCGGTAGATGCAATAGATCTTGTCATCGGTGACATAGCTGTGGACCCACTGGATGTCGGTCCCGAGGTTGCGCAGCACGTCGCAGCTGGTCTGGGAAGCACCCTTGAGCTCGCCACCGGACAGCTGGCCCGCACCGGGCATCTCACGTTCGATCACGAATTGGGGCATCGGCTCTCTCCTTTTTCCTGACGCGCGGCCCATAGCGCATCTGCCTGGGAACGTCAGCGGCCCAGGGATGCCGGCCGATCCGCTCGGCGACGGTCACGGCCCGCGGCGGCCTGTCGAGATAGACCGCGACACCGCCGGTCCGTGCCAACGAGTCGCGGTCGAGCTTGAGCCAGCGCGGAGTGCAGCCGCGCGGCAACCAACGGCTCGAAACGACGATGTCCGCTTCGGCACAGGCGCGCATCAGGGCCCGCCACTCGATCGACTGGGCCGAGCGCGTCGCGAGGATCTGCCATCGCCGCCCGCCGCGCTCGAGCAAGGCGATGCAGCTGTCGCGCGAGCAGGAGGCGAACTGGCGCGACTCCAACTCCTCCGGCTCATCGTCAAAGCCGGCCGAATCGGCGACGATGCTGCGGATGAACTCGCCGCTGCGCTCGCGGAGCAGCAGCGGCGTCCCGTCTGAATCGACGATCGCGAGGTGGCGGCCGTCGCCGGTGACCAGCAGGTCGGGCTTGGGCGACATTGCGGCCCCCGCGGCGCCGAGCAGGATCGGCGCCAGCCCCCAGAAGCGCGGCCGAGTGGTCCACAGGCACAGGCACAGCCACAGCCCACCAGCGATCATCGCACCGAGCGCCCACGGCGGCATCGCTGCCATCATCGCCACCGCGCAGCGCGAATCGGCGACGAAATGCGCAAGCCCGAGCAGCGCGTCGATCGACAGGCCGGCGAGCCACCATATCGGAACGCCGATGCCGACCGTGTCCAGAAGCAGGGCGCCGGCCTCCAGCGGCATGATGATGAAAGTGGTCAGCGGGATGGCGATGATGTTCGCGGCGACCCCGTAAAGGCCGGCCTTGTGGAAGTGGTAGAGGGCGAACGGGATCAGCGCGACCTCGACCGCGAGGCCCGTGGCGACCATCGCCAGAAGCACCCGGCCGATCCGTGCCGGAAGCGCTTCTTCGCGCCGCTGGAACACCCGGCGGGCCCAGCTGCTCGAATGCAGGGCGATGATCGCCGCGACGGCGGCGAAGCTCAGCTGGAAGCTGGCTCCGGCGAGCGCTTCGGGGCGAAACAGAAGCACCAGCAGCGCGCCGACGGCGAACAGCCTTATGCTGATCGCGTCTCGGCCGAGCGCGATCCCGGCGAGGACCAGCAAGGCGGCGACGCAGCTTCGCACCGTCGGCACCTGGGCCCCGGTCAGCAAAGTGTAGCCGATGCCGGTCAGAGCCCCGACTCCGGCGGCGACCAGGATCAGGTTGAACCGAAGCGCGAGGCGCTCGCTCAACGCCAGCAGCTTGCGGGTCAGCAACATCGCCGCTCCGACCGCGGCGGCGATGTGCAGGCCGCTGACCGACAGCAAATGCGTCAGGCCGCTGCGCCGCATCGCCTCGGCGTCGGCCTCAAACACCGAGTTCTGGTCGCCGGTCGCGAGCGCGACGGCGATTCCGCCGTTGGGACCCGGCAGCCGCTCGCGGACCGCGTCGACGCCGGTTTCGCCCGCCGCCTGGACCACGGTCACCGGCCCGAGCGAGCGGCCGACCGCGCCGATGCCCTTGAACCAGGCGTCGCGGGCGAAGTCGTAGCCGCCGGGAAGCGCCATCGGCGGCGGCGGCGCCAGACGCGCCCGAAGCTGGAGCTGGGCGCCCTTCGCGATGCCCTCCGGAGCACCGTCCTGCTTGGTCGACACCCGGACCCGCGGCGGAAGCGCCGGGTCGGCGGGTGCAAGCGTCAACCGCAGGTCCTTTTTCGCGACCCTTGTCTCGACCCGCTCCACTTTGGCGCGAAATTCGGTGACCAGCGGCCGCTCGAGCCGCGGCGCCGCGACATAATCCGAGCGCGCCCAGACCAGTGCGCAGCCGAGCATCATCGCCAGCCCGAACCACCCGGCCGCCCGCTCGGCGCGCCCTCCCTTCAGCGAAAAACCGAGCAACGCGAGGGCCGCCGACACGCACAGGAACGCGGCCCAGGCGCGCGGCTGGCCGAGCGCGAACCAGGCGGCGATGCCGGTCCCGAAGCCGACCACGAACCACGGCGGAAGCTGCCCGCGCTCGCGCTCGAGGAACGCCTCGACGCTTTCGCGCAGGCCGCCGAAACGCGTCTCCCAGAACCGCCGAGCCCGCTGTGGAAGAGGCGCTTGCCCTATGTTAGGGGCGCTCGTCCATTGCATCTTCGGCGACAAGACAAAGGAAAGCGCTTGAGCGCAAGTCACAATCCGTCATCCGCCTCGGCAACGAACAATGTGGTGACGCGCTTCGCGCCCTCCCCGACCGGTTTCCTGCACATCGGCAACGCCCGCACCGGGCTGTTCTCCTGGCTGTACGCCCGCCATCACGGCGGCAAGGCGCTGCTGCGCGTCGAGGACACCGACAAGGCGCGCTCGACCCAGGAGGCGATCGACGTGATCCTCGACGGGCTCGAGTGGCTCGGCCTCGACTGGGACGAACAGGTCCATTTCCAGTCCGAGTTCGAGAAGCGCCATGCCAAGGTCGCGCATGAGCTGATCGAGCGCGGCGCCGCCTACCGCTGTTATTTGACGCCGGAGGAACTGAAGGAGCGCCGGGAGAAAGCCCAGGCCGAGCGGCGGCCGTTCCGGCTGACCAGCGAATGGCGCGACCGCGCGGACACGGGACCCGCAGGCGCCCCGTTCGTCGTCCGCTTGAAAGCGCCGCGCGAGGGCGAGACGGCGATCGACGATTTGGTCCAGGGCCACGTCGCGGTCGCCAATGCCGAGCTCGACGATTTCGTCCTGCTGCGCTCGGATGGGTCACCGACCTACATGCTGGCGGTGGTGGTCGACGACCACGACATGGGGGTGACCCACATCATCCGCGGCGATGATCATTTGAACAATGCGTTCCGCCAGCTGGCGATCGTCCGGGCGATGGGCTGGCCGGAGCCGACCTACGCCCATATCCCGCTGATCCACGGGCCCGACGGCGCCAAGCTCAGCAAGCGCCACGGAGCGCTCGGGGTCCACGACTATCGCGAAATGGGAATCCTGCCCGAGGCCCTGTTCAATTATCTGCTTCGGCTCGGCTGGGGCCACGGCGACGACGAGATCATCAGCCGCGAGCAGGCAGTCGCCTGGTTCGACCTCGACCATGTCGGCAAGTCGCCCTCGCGCTTCGACATGAAGAAGCTCGAAAGCCTCAACGCGCACTATATCCGCGAGGCAGACGACGCGCGCTTGGCCGCGCTGGTCGCCGAGCGGCTGGGATCGGCCGAGATCGATTTGCTTGTCCGCGCCATGCCGGAGCTCAAGGCGCGGGCGCACGACCTGGGCCAGCTCGCCGACGGGTCGCGGTTCCTGTTTGCCCAGCGCCCGTTGGAGATCGATCAGGGAGCGGCCGCGCTGTTGACTCCCGAGAGCCGCAGCCTGCTCGCCTCCGCGCACGCCGCGCTGGCCAAGGTCACCGCCTGGAACCACGACGAGCTCGAAAAAGTGGTTCGCGAGGTCGCCGACCAGGCCGGCGTCAAGCTCGGCAAGCTCGCCCAGCCGCTGCGCGCCGCCTTGACCGGCCGCGCCACCAGCCCCGGAATTTTTGACGTGCTCGCGTTGCTCGGGCAGGGCGAAAGCCTCGAGCGCATTGCCGACCAGATGGTGGAGCCGAACGAATGACCGACAAGACGCTGACGATGAAATTCGATGGCGGCGAGCAGACTTATCCGATCATCCCCGGCTCGGTCGGCCCCGAGGTCGTCGACATCCGCAAGCTCTATGCGGACACGGGGAAGTTCACCTACGACCCGGGTTTCACCTCCACCGCCAGCTGCCAGAGCGCGATCACCTTCATCGACGGCGAGGAAGGCGTCCTGCTCCATCGCGGCTACCCGATCGACCAATTGGCCGAGCAATCGACCTTCATGGAGGTTGCTTACCTGCTGCTCCACGGCGAGCTGCCCAAGAAGGGCGAGCTCGAGACGTTCACCTACACGATCTCGCGCCACACCATGCTGCACGAGCAGCTTTCGACTTTCTATCGCGGTTTCCGGCGCGACGCGCACCCGATGGCGGTGATGTGCGGAGTCGTCGGGGCGCTGTCGGCCTTTTATCACGACAGTACCGACATCACCGATCCGCTGCAGCGGATGATCGCCTCTCACCGGCTGATCGCCAAGATGCCGACGATCGCCGCGATGGCCTACAAATACACCATCGGCCAGCCGTTCGTGTATCCGCAGAACAGCCTCAGCTACACCGGCAACTTCCTTCGAATGACCTTCGGAGTCCCGGCCGAGCCGTTTGAGGTCAACCCGGTGATCGAGCGGGCGATGCGGCGGATCTTTATCCTCCACGCCGATCATGAGCAGAATGCGTCGACCTCGACGGTTCGGCTGGCGGGATCGTCGGGGGCCAACCCGTTCGCCTGCATCGCGGCGGGAATCGCCTGCCTGTGGGGCCCGGCGCACGGCGGCGCCAACGAGGCGGCATTGAACATGCTGCGCGAGATCGGCCGGCCCGAGCGGATCCCCGAATATATCGACCGCGCCAAGGACAAGGACGACCCGTTCCGGCTGATGGGCTTCGGCCACCGCGTCTACAAGAATTACGACCCCCGAGCGAAGGTCATGCAGAAGACCGCTCAGGAGGTGCTCGACGAGCTCGGCATCAGCGATCCGGTGCTCGATACGGCGCGAGAGCTCGAGCAGATCGCCCTCAAGGACGAATATTTCATCGAGAAAAAGCTGTACCCGAACGTCGATTTCTATTCGGGCGTGATCCTCAACGCGATCGGCTTCCCGACCGAAATGTTCACGGCCCTGTTCGCGCTCGCCCGGACGGTCGGCTGGGTCGCTCAGTGGAACGAGATGATCTCCGACCCCGAGCAGAAGATCGGCCGCCCGCGCCAGCTCTACGTCGGAGCGACCGCCCGCGACTACGTGCCGGTCGGCAAGCGGTAGCAAAGCTGGAGCCGTATCGGTTCAACCGCGCGATCGTGCGCCGGCCGGCGCAGTCGGTCGTCCAGGGCCTGCGCGCCGACGATCGCGGCGATCCCAGTTTCGAAGGCATTTGCGCCGAGCACGACGCCT
>JBPCQE010000094.1:0-3451 GCA_050998435.1 Sphingomicrobium sp.
GCGGCGATGTCGCCGGCCTTGAAGCCGGGCAATTGCTCGACCGCCCATTCGATGTCCTGCGGCCAGTGGTTGCGGCCGTTGATGATGATCATGTCCTTGGCTCGGCCGACGATGAACACGTAGCCACCCGACAGATAACCCATGTCGCCGGTGTCGAGCCAACCGTCGGCGCTGAGGCAAGCGGCGGTGGAAGCCTCGTCGCGGAAGTAGCCGGCCATGACGCTGGTGCCGCGCACGTGGAGCTTGCCGATGCCGCGGTCGGGGAGCGGCCGGCCGGCGGCGCCGCGAATCTCGACCTCCATTCCGGTGACCGGCTTGCCGCAATTGACGATGGCGCGGAATCGCCGCGGCCGTTCGCGGTCGGCGGCTCCGGCGCCGGACAGCTCGGTCTCCTCGACCAGCTCGAGGCGGATGCCCTCGCCGGGCGGCATCAGCGAAACCGCCAGAGTCGCTTCGGCGAGGCCGTAGCTGGGGCAAAAGGCGCTGGCCTTGAAGCCGGCTTCGGCGAAGCAGTCGACGAACGCCTGCATGACGTCCGGGCGGATCATGTCGGCGCCATTGCCGGCGATCCGCCAGCGGCTGAGGTCGAAGCGGTCGGCGGCGCGGGTTTGCGACGACGTGCGGCGGGCGCAGATGTCGTAGCCGAAGGTCGGCGAGTAGCTGAGCGTCGTGCCCGGATTGCGGGTGACGAGGTCGAGCCAGGCCAATGGCCGGCGGGCGAAATCCTCGGTCTTGAGGTAATCGACCGACAGCTGGTTGGCGATCGGCGAGAGCAGGCAGCCGACCAGACCCATGTCGTGATACCAGGGCAGCCAGGAAATCACCCGGTCGGTGTCCTCGACTCCAAGGCCGAGGCCGTGGGCGCGCAAATTGTCGAGCAAGGCTCGGTGAGTGACCGCGACCCCGTGCGGAAAGCGCGTCGAGCCGCTCGAATACTGCAGATAAGCGATGTCGTCGGTGGCGGGCGACGGAAGCTCGGCTTCCCCGGGGTCGATGTCGCCGAGCGTCTCCCAGTCGCGCGCCTCGAGCCCGAGCTGGGCTGCAGCCTCACCGGCGAAAACCGCGATCTCGGCCGGGTAAAGGAACAGCGCCGGGTCGCAGCTTTCGAGCTGGATCTTGAGCTGTTCGACATAGGCCTCGCGGCCGCCGAAGCTGGTCGGCAGCGGCAGCGGGACAGGCCACAGGCCGGCGTAGACCGCGCCGAAGAAGGCGGCGGCGAAATCGGGACCCGTCTCGGCGATCAGGGCCAGCCGGTCGCCGGGCTTGAGTCCGAGGCGAATGAAGCGGCCGGCGTTGGCCAGCGCATCGCTGCGCAGCTCCGAATAAAGATAGGCGCGCTCAAGCGCACCGCGAGCATCGTGGAAGTTCAGCCCGCGCCGGCCGAGCGCCGCAAAATCGAGCGCTTCGCCGAGCGTCGCGAAGTCGGCGATGCGGCGTTTCTGATCGTCGGTCGTGGGCGTACCGCCAGGAGGAGCAAGGGTGCCTGGAGTGGCAAGGCCGGGGTCGATCGTCGTCTTGCGGTCGAGCACGCGGTTCCTTCCTCATTGAGCCCGGATAGTGGCTGCCTTCGAGCGGCCTTTCGAACAGGTGGCGGCATATTCGGCTACGCTTTGTGATGGTTCGCGAGTGTGGCACAAAAAGGGCGCATGCGTGACGACCGCAAACCAAGGCCGCGCCCACCGCTTACCCCCGAAAAGCTGCACGAGCTGGCGCTGGCCTATGTCGGCAGATTCGCGACGACGCGGGCCAAGCTGCGGACCTATCTCGGACGCAAGGTCCGTGAGCGCGGCTGGGACGATGGCCCGGCGCCCGACATCGCCTCGATCGTCGAGCGTTTCGCTGCCCAAGGCTATGTCGACGACGCCGCTTATGCATTGTCGAAATCGCGCTCGCTGACCGGCCGCGGCTACGGAGTCCGGCGAGTCGAGCAGTCGCTTCGAACTGCCGGCGTCGAGGAAGCGGATGCCGCGCCAGCGCGGGACCATGCGAAGGCGGATTGCGTCGAGGCCGCGCTGCGCTTCGCCGAGCGCCGCCGGCTCGGCCCATTCGCGAGCGAGCCCGCGGACCGCAAGGGCCGCGAGCGGGCGCTCGCGACGATGATCCGCGCCGGTCACGGCTTCGGGCTTGCCCGGGCGATCGTCGACCTGCCGCCCGGAGCCGACATCAATCTGGTGGAGTTAAGCGAGAATTACGGATAATCAAAAATTAAGTCGGTTTCACGACAATCTAACCCATGTTAGGTTAACAGGTGCAGCGTAGCAGTGCCGAACTGACCGAAGTTCATGACTCGCCGGAGGAAATTCCGGCGAGCGGGAACGCGTCAGAATTGCAGGCTATCTCGGGCCGGGTGAAGTGGTTCGACTCGACTCGGGGATTCGGGTTCATCGTCAGCGACGAGGTCGACGGCGACATATTGCTGCACTTCAGCGTGCTCCGCGAGCACGGCCGCCGAAGCGTCCCCGAAGGCGCTCTCATCGAATGCGTGCCGATGCGCCTGGAGCGGGGCTTGCAGGCGCAGCGAGTGCTGTCGATCGATCTCAGCTCCGCCTTGCCTGTTCAGCCCAGATCGCCCATTTCGACCAGCGAACGAGCCGACCGCAAGGCGCTTGCCGATGCGGCCGGCGAGTTTCAGCCGGTGGAGGTCAAGTGGTTCAACCGAGTCAAGGGCTATGGTTTCGTCAATCGCGGCGGCGAGGAGGAGGACGTGTTCGTCCACATGGAGACTGTTCGCCACGCGGGCCTGAGCGAGCTTCATCCCGGCCAGCAGGTGGAAGCGCGGGTCGCTTCGAGCTCCAAGGGGCTGACCGCCGTCGAGCTTCGGCCCCAGCACTAATCGCTGCCGCTGCGGCAATGATCCTGACTCCCGCTGCCGCCGGCTGCACTCCACGCGATCCAGCCCAGGCACCGCTCGCCGAGCGCTCGGCTGCGGGACTCGAGCAGGCGCCGCTGACCATCCGCTCGGCGTCCGGCACCCACCGGTTCACGGTCGAGATCGCGCGCTCTCCCCGGGAGCAAGCCAACGGCCTGATGCACCGCCAGTCGCTGGCTCCGGACCGCGGCATGCTGTTCCCCTACGATCCGCCGCAGCTCGCTTCTTTCTGGATGAAGAACACGCTGATCCCGCTCGACATCATCTTCATCCGCGCCGACGGGACGATCGCGCGCATAGGCGCCTACACGGTGCCGCTGTCGCTCGATCCGGTGCCGTCGCTGGAGCCGGTCGCGGCGGTGCTCGAGATCGCCGGCGGGCGGGCGGGCGAGCTTGGCATCACACCGGGTGACCGCGTCAGCTGGTAATGTCCGGTTTGGGTGGGAAGCGGACATAAGCTCCAAACCGAATACGATCTTGCGCGAATCCCCTGATCGGGGGCAAAATGCCGCCGTTCCTCGGGAGCGGGCGATGGCGCGAGTCTTCCTCAGCTATGCGCGCGAGGACGCCGCCACGGCGAAG
>JBPCQE010000129.1:0-13751 GCA_050998435.1 Sphingomicrobium sp.
TCGGCGCCTGGGTGCTTCTGACGCTCGGAATCACCGCCGGCAGCTACTGGGCCTATTACGAGCTCGGGTGGGGCGGCTGGTGGTTCTGGGACCCGGTCGAGAACGCCTCGCTGATGCCGTGGCTGGCTGCGACGGCGCTGCTCCATTCGGTCACCGTGCTCGCCTCGCGCGGAGCGTTGCGCGCCTGGACGATGATGCTGGCGATGATCGCTTTCTCAATGTCGATGGTCGGCACCTTCCTGGTCCGCTCGGGCATCCTGACCTCGGTCCACAGCTTCGCGGTCGACCCGACGCGCGGAACGTTCATCCTCGCGCTTCTTGGCATCTATGTCGGCACGGCGTTCCTGCTGTTCGCGCTGCGCACCGCGGCGCTCAAGGAGGGGCCGCCGTTCGAGCTCGTCAGCCGCGAGGCGGCGCTGGTCGTCAACAATCTGCTGCTGACCGTGATCCTCGGGATCGTCTTCTTCGGGACCCTCTATCCGTTGCTGGCCGAGGCGGCGACCGGCGACAAATTGTCGGTCGGCCCGCCCTATTTCAACACCGTCGCCGGGCCGATCGCGATGATCCTCGCCGCGCTGGTCGCGATCGGGCCGTTGCTCGCCTGGCGGCGCGAGCCGCGGCCGGTGCTCAGGCGGCTGGCGGTCCCGGCATTGTTCGCCGCGACCGCGTTCGCGGTCAGCCTGTTCGCGGCGCCGCAGATCGGCTGGCTGCCGCGCCTCGGGCTGACGCTCGCCGCCTGGCTTGCCCCCGCGAGCCTGATCCCGCTCATCGGCCGCAACCCGTGGCGCACCCCGCTCGCCACCTGGGGCATGGCGGTCGCGCATTTCGGAGTCGCCGTCGCCCTCGCCGGGATGGCCGCCGACAGCGCCTTCACACAGGAGAAGCTCGCCGCCGCTCGGCCGGGAGAGACTCTCAGCGTCGGCCCGTGGCTGGTCCGGCTGCAGAGCGTGACTCCGGCGGTCGGGCCCAACTGGACGGCGATCGAGGCCGAGCTTCGAGCCTCGCGCGGCGGCGGAGTCCGGGTGCTCAAGCCGCAGACCCGTTATTTCACCGATCCGGTGACCGAGACCAACGAGGCGGCGATCGACACCATGCTGGGCGGCCAGCTGTACACCGTGATCGGTAAGCCGGACGGGCAGGGGCGCTGGCAATTGCGGCTGTGGTGGAAGCCGCTGGTGACCCTGATCTGGCTCGGCGGAGTGCTGATCGCTTTGGGCGGGCTGCTCGCAATGATCGGCCGGGCGTGGCGCACCTGGCGCAGGGAGCGCCCGTCGAGCTCGAAGCGCTCGTGGCAAAGGGAGCCCTACGCATGAGCCGCTGGCTGCGCCTGGCGCCGGTGGTGCTGCTTGGCCTGGTGATCGCCGCGCTGGCGTGGCGGCTGGCTTATCCCGAGGACACGACGATCCGCTCGCGCCTCGCCGGCAAGCCGGTGCCCGGGTTCGCGCTCCCACCTGCCGTTCCCGGCAAGCCCGGGCTTGCCTCCGCAGACTTCGCCAAAGGCCAGCCGCGCTTGCTCAATGTTTTCGCCAGCTGGTGCGTGCCGTGCATTGCCGAGGCGCCGCTTCTGAAGCAGCTCGACAGCCGCGGGGTCGCGATCGACGCGATCGCCATCCGCGACCGTCCCGAGGACGTTGCCGAGTTCCTCGCCCGGCACGGCGACCCGTTCGAACGCATCGGCTCGGACGACAACAGCCGGGTCCAGCTCGCGGTCGGATCGTCGGGGGTGCCCGAGAGCTTCGTCGTCGATGGCCGCGGCCGGATCCGCTACCAGCACATCGGCCCGATCGAGCCGGCCGACGTGCCGGTTATCCTCGCCGAGCTGGAGAAAGCAAAATGAGGCTTTTGCCGCTCCTCGTCGCTCTTCTCACAGCGCAGCCGGCGCTCGCCGACTCGTCGCTTCCGCCGGCGCAATGGGCCAACCGCCAGCTTCCCGACCAACGCCAGGAAGCCCGCGCCCGGGCGCTGATGGAGGAGCTTCGCTGCCTGGTCTGCCAGGGCCAGTCGATCGCCGATTCGGATGCCGAGCTGGCGGGCGACATGCGCCATCTGGTCCGCACCCGCATCGCCGCCGGCGAGAACCCGCGCGCGATCCGCGCCTGGCTGGTCGAGCGCTATGGCAATTGGATCAGCTATCGCCCGCCGGCCGAGCCGGTCGGCTGGCCGTTATGGGCCGCGCCCTTGGTCCTGTTGGTTGCTGGGGCGCTGCTCGTGAGCAAGCGCATCCGGCTGAAGCGCTCATGACCGGTTGGCTCACTCTGGCCGTGTTCATCGCGCTCGGCCTCGGCGGGTTCCGGCTGCTCGGCCTGCGCGGGCCGCTGCTCCAGCTCGGGGCCGCGGCGCTGCTGGCCGGCTCGGCCGGCTATGCGCTCCAGGGCCGCCCGGGCCTCGCCGGATCGCCCCGCGCCGTGGCGGCATCGCGGCAGGTGCTGCCGTTGTCCGGCGCGCGCAACGCCTTCTTCGGCGAGTTCACCCGGACCGGCCACTGGCTGCTGATGTCGGACTCGATGGCCCGCAAGGGCCGGACCGCCGACGCCGCCGGCCTGCTTCGCTCGGCGGTTCGCGAGCATCCCAATGACCCGGCGCTGTGGGTCGGGCTCGGCAATGCCCTGGTCGACCATAGCGGAGTGCTGACTCCGGCCGCGCAGCTCGCCTACGAGCGCGCCGTCGAGCTGGCGCCCGGCCATCCGGCGGCACCGTTCTTCTTCGGAGTCGCGCTGGCGCGGTCGGGAGACCGGGCGGGGGCGATCACCTTGTGGCGGCAGATCCTGGCCGACGCGCCGGCCGACGCGAGTTGGCGGCCGCTGGTCGAGGACGCGGTCGCCGCGCTGGAGCCGGCGCAACTGCGCTAGGCGACCGGCGCATATTCGAGTTCGAGCGCCTCGGCGACCGCCTGGTGGCGGATCTTGCCGCCCGACACATTGAGTCCGGCGGCGAGGTGCGGGTCCGCCTCCATCGCCTGGTCGGCGCCCATGGCCGCGATCTTGAGGGCGAAGGGCAGGGTCGCGTTGTTGAGCGCGAACGCGCTGGTCCGCGACACCGCGCCCGGCATGTTGGCGACGCAATAATGGATCACTCCGTCGACCTCGTAGACCGGATCGTCGTGGGTAGTCGGGTGGCTGGTCTCGAAGCATCCGCCCTGGTCAATGGCGATGTCGACGATGACGCTGCCGCGCTTCATCGTCTTGAGCATCTCGCGGGTCACCAGCTTGGGCGCCGCGGCCCCGGGCACCAGCACCGCCCCGATCACCAGCTCGGCTCGCTGGACCGCGTTGGCGATCGCGCTGCGCGACGCGTAGGCGGTCTTGATCTGACTGCCGAAGAACATGTCGAGCTCGGCCAGACGTTCGTTGGAGATGTCGTAGATGGTGACATCGGCGCGCATTCCGACGGCCATCTGCGCCGCGTTGACCCCGGCGACTCCGCCGCCGAGGATGGCGACGCGGGCCGGTGCGACCCCGGGCACTCCGCCGAGCAGAACGCCGCGGCCGCCCTGCTCCTTTTCGAGATAATGAGCGCCAACCTGGATCGACATCCGACCGGCGACTTCGCTCATCGGCTTCAATAGCGGCAGCGCGCCCGAGCGGGAGGTCACCGTCTCATAGGCGATGCAGGTCGCGCCCGACTTCATCAGCCCCTCCGCCTGCGGCTTGTCAGCCGCCAAATGGAGGTAGGTGAACAGGATATGCCGCGGCTCGAGAAGGGCGATCTCCTGCGGCTGCGGCTCCTTGACCTTGACGATCATGTCGGCGGCTTTGAACACCGCCGCGGCGTCGGGAAGGATTTCCGCACCCGCTTTGCGAAAAGCGGCGTCGGGGCAGTCGATGCCGTTGCCGGCCCTGGTCTCGACAACCGCCTGGTGCCCGGCGGCGACCAGCTCGGCGACCGATGCGGGGGTCAGGCCGACCCGATATTCGTGGTTCTTGATTTCCCTGGGCACCCCAATCCGCATCGCTTCCCCGCTCCGAAATGACGTTCGCGCCGCGCTATAGACGCGCCATTCCGCCTTGTCCCCCATGATTGCAGCCCCGGAATCGCGGTGCTAGGTGCGGCGCGGCCCAGGCAGGCGGGGATGCCGGGGACGGGTTCGAGGCCCATTCGCGGACGCGCCATTTGCTGTCGAAAGGCGAGGCAGAACTTCACGGCATGAACATCACTGCGACTGGAGGCGCTGAGGCGGACGCGCCGCAAGACGCATCGCATGGCCATGCCCAGGGCTCGCTGGCGAAGCTCGCGGCGGGCGCGGTCGGCATCGTCTTTGGCGACATCGGCACGTCCCCGATCTACGCGTTCCGCCAGACCTTCGCCGGCAACTACACGCTCGCGCCCGATCAGCTGCATGTCTACGGGGTTTTGAGCCTCATTTTCTGGTCGATGATGATCATCGTGACGGTGAGCTACGTCTCGATCATCTTGAGGGCGGACAACAAGGGCGAGGGCGGGAGCCTGGCTTTGCTCGCTCTGATCAACCGATCCATGAGCGGCACGAAGCGATGGAGCGCGGGCATTGTGCTGCTCGGCGTCTTCGCCACCGCACTGTTCTACGGCGATGCGATGATCACCCCGGCGATCTCGGTGCTTTCGGCGGTCGAGGGGCTGACAACCGTGCAATCGAGCTTCGAGCCGTTCGTCATTCCAATCGCAATCACACTCCTGCTCGGCCTATTTGCGATCCAGTCCCGGGGCACAGCCTTGGTCGGCCGTGTCTTTGCACCCGTCATGTTGCTCTATTTCACGACCCTGGCGGTGCTCGGCGTTACCCACATCGCCGAACACCCCGCCATCCTGCTCGCAACGGTCAATCCGCTCAACGCGATCCATTTCTTCACGCTCGAGCCCTTAAGAGCCTTTATTTCGATGGGCTCGGTGGTGCTGGCGGTGACGGGTGCGGAAGCCCTTTATGCGGACATGGGTCACTTCGGCCGCCGTCCGATACGCGCCGCCTGGATTTACTTCGTGATGCCGGCGCTGCTGCTCAATTACATGGGGCAGGGGGCGATGCTGATGGCCCAGGACATTTCGGTCGCCGCCGAAACGGTCAAGAACCCCTTCTTCTACTTGGCGCCGGAGGCACTTCGGCTTCCGCTCGTGATCCTCGCCACTTTCGCGACGATCATTGCCAGCCAGGCGGTGATCTCCGGCGCGTTCTCCGTCACACAGCAGGCAATCCAGCTCGGTTTCATCCCACGCCTCCGGATCACGCACACCAGCGAAAGCGCGGCTGGCCAAATCTACATTCCGTTCGTCAACTGGGCGTTGATGGTGATGGTCGTTTTACTGGTTTTGACATTCGGGAATTCGTCGAACCTCGCATCCGCTTACGGGATTGCTGTCACTGGGGCGATGCTGATCGACGGTGTGCTGATCGCTATCGTCGTCACAACATTGTGGAACTGGAACCGCCTCGCGGCCGCCTCCATTCTGGTTCCTTTCTTCGTCCTCAGCGGCCTCTATTTCCTCGCCAACCTATTGAAGGTGCCCGAGGGCGGCTGGTTCCCGCTGCTGATCGGCGCCATCGCCTTCACCTTGCTGACCACCTGGGCCAAGGGCCGCAAGCTGATGATCGACCGGATGGCCGAAGCGAGCCTGCCGATGGAGATTTTCATCAAGTCGGCCGCCGGAAGCGCCGCCCGGGTGCCCGGAACCGCGGTGTTCATGACCAGCTCGGGCAGCGGCGTGCCGCACGCGCTGCTGCATAATCTCAAGCACAACAAGGTGCTGCATGAGCGCATCATCCTCCTCACCGTGCGGATCGAGGACGTGCCTTATGTGACGGACGAAAAGAGGGTGGAGACGAGCGACTACGGCCAAGGCTTCCACCGGCTCAAGCTGCGCTACGGCTTCATGGAGGAGGTCGACGTGCCGGCGGTCCTCGCCAACCTCACCGACTGCGGCCCGGTGTGCAAGATGATGGACACCAGCTTCTTCCTTGCCCGGCAGACCTTGCTCCCGTCGGCCAACCCGGGAATGGCGGTGTGGCGCGAGAAATTGTTCTCGTGGATGCTGCGCAACGCCCAAAGCGCGATGGAATTCTTCAAGCTTCCCACCAACCGCGTGATCGAGCTCGGGAGCCAGCTCGAAATCTGAACTTTCGCGCTCCGCTGCGGGTTGCGCGGCCATGGAAACAAGCCTTTCGTGGATCGCCACCGCCGCGACCATCCTTGCCGCGTCGATCACCGCCTCCAACCTCGGCACTCGCATCACCGGCTACGGGTTCATCGTCTTCACCTTCGGCTCGATTGCCTGGCTCGGCTTCGGCCTTATGAGCGGCGAGCCGGCGCTGGTGTGGACTAATATCGCCCTGACATTTCTCAACCTGTTCGGAATCTGGCGCTGGCTCGGCCGCCAGGCGACCATCGAGGATGGGTCGGCCGCGGCCGCCGAGGCCAGCCGCGCGACTCCCGGCGAGGCGCTGTTTCCAGTCTCGCTGCTCGCCCGCGCCGCGGTCCGATCCGAAGGCGCCCAGCTCGGCGCCTGCATCGATGCGATGGCCGGTTGCCGGAGCGGGCGGATCGCCTACGTGATGGTCACCGAGGGCGGCATCGCCGGCGCCGGCGAGACTCTTCGGCGCCTGCCGTGGGACGGCCTTCGAGTCGAGAGCGACGAGGTCGTCACCGATTTCGACCAGGCCCAGTTCTGCAAGCTCGATCCCGTGCCGAAGGACGAATGGCCAACCCGCTAAGCCGCGCGCTGATCGTCACCGCCGAGCTGGGCTCCGAAGATCTCGCCTGGCTCGACGCGCTTCGCCGCCGCCATTACCCGCCGGAGCGCAACCGGGTGCCCGCGCATTTGACCATGTTTCACGCGCTGGCGCCGTCGGCCGAACAGGAGATCCGCGGCCGTCTCGCCGACCACTCGGCCTCCTCGGCTCCGGCCGCCCGAATCGCCGGGCTGATGGACCTCGGCGGCGGGGTCGCGTTCCGGGTCGTTTCGGACGATCTCGACGCGATCCGCGAGCAGCTCGCCCACGACCTCCACGGGCTGCTCGGAGCGCAGGACTCCGGCGGGTGGCGGCCGCACGTGACCATCCAGAACAAGGTCGCGCCCAAGGTCGCTCGCGAGCTGCTCCGTTCGCTCGAGCGGGATTTTCAGCCGCGCCTGATGCGCATCGCCGGGCTTGGGCTGCACCGCTACCTTGGCGGCCCGTGGGAAACGCTCGGGGTGTGGAAGTTTCGTGGCTAGCTGACGTCGCCGACGCCGATGCAGCTCAACTCGAACGCGGCGAGCCCGGCTTCGAGCACCGAAGCCAGCATCGGCATGTCGAGCAATTCGTCGATCGCCGCTGCGCCGCCGCTGCTGGCGAGCGCGGTCGCTTCCTCCATCGCCTCGTCCCAGTCGGCGGTATCGTAAGTCCCTTGCCCAACCCAGCAGAAGGCGACGACCTCGGCCAATTGGTCTTCGCCCAGATCCTCGAGGATCGCCTTTAATTCCTCTTCGACGCTGTCGTTGATGGTGTCGTCGAGCACCGACAAGGCGCCTTCGTCCTCGTCGTCGACATTGTCCGCCGCCTCGCCGCCGTCATAGTCGGTCGGGGTCTGGGCTTCATATTCGCGCGCTCGAAGGACGATCCGGCACAGTGTATCGAGCGGGGTCAGCGGGTCCATTCGAGCGGTCTCCATTCGCTCGCTCAACGAGGGCAGGGGTAAGGGGTTCCTCGCGTTGACCGGCAGCATGGCGCCACCTATATCCGCCGCCGCTCCCGCCGCGGTTTGCCTGGGCGGAATGGGGCGGAGTAGCTCAGCTGGTTAGAGCAGCGGAATCATAATCCGCGTGTCGGGGGTTCAAGTCCCTCCTCCGCTACCAACTTCAAACACGCGGGCTACGGTTACTCGAGCGAAGACGGGTGGTAGCTGTCGTCGGGGTGGCGTTTGCGCAGGCCGAGAACGCCCAGCAGCCCGAACAGCCCGATCAGGTCCCATGGAATCCCGGCATCCCCCTGGGCAAGGCGCCGCTGGGTTTCGGTCGGGACTCCGCCGACGTCCTGGTTCTGGGCAAGTGCCGGCGGGCTCGCCGCGGCCGCGAGAAGAGCTGCGATTATCAACTTGTTGCGCATATCCGTCCTCCCGTTTCGCATTCGCGTATTTGCGACGAAGACGCAAAATCGCAACGGATTGAACACGGAACTGTTCCGCATGTCGAACGACGTTAAGTGCGCCCAAAGCAAACGCCCGGACCGACTAGCGGCCCGGGCGTCCTGCGTGACGATGTAAGTCGTCAGCCCCCCTTGACTGGCGAAACGCTAATCCCGCTTTCGTTCATTTGTCACCTGCGCAAGTCGACCGGACGGTTGTTTCCCCAATGGCTGTGTCGGCCCGGCCACAGCCGTGCCCGCATTGCCTTGGGCAACCCGCCGTCCTAGGGGAAGCGCCGCAGCCAACTGCCACAGCCGGAAGGCATCGATACTTTGCGAGTCTCCCGCTGTTTCTTGCCGGTCCTCAAGGAAAGCCCGTCGGACGCCCAGATCGTCAGCCACAAGCTGATGCTGCGCACCGGGCTGGTCCGTCAAACCGCGGCCGGGATCTACGCGTGGCTGCCGATCGGCTTCCGGGTCTTGAAGAAGATCGAGCAGATCGTCCGCGAGGAGCAGGACCGCGCCGGAGCGATCGAAATGCTGATGCCGACTCTCCAGCCGGCCGATCTGTGGCGGGAGAGCGGGCGCTACGACGCCTACGGGCCGGAGATGCTCCGAATCCGCGACCGCCACGACCGCGAGATGCTCTACGGCCCGACCAACGAGGAGATGCTGACGGCGATCTTCCGCGACGACGTAAAAAGCTACCGCGACCTGCCGCGCACGCTCTACCATATCCAGTGGAAGTTCCGCGACGAGGTCCGCCCGCGCTTCGGGGTGATGCGCGGCCGCGAGTTCCTGATGAAGGACGCCTATTCGTTCGACCTTGACGAGGCCGGCGCGCGGCTCAGCTACGACGCGATGTACGTTGCGTACCTGCAAACTTTCGCAAGGCTTGGGGTACTTGCAATTCCAATGGTGGCCGATACAGGGCCGATTGGCGGTGACCTCAGTCATGAGTTCATCATTCTGGCTGAGAACGGCGAGAGCGAGGTTTTCATTGACCGACGGCTCGGCGCCGAGAGCCTAACCAGAGTGCTAGCCGGTTTAGACGCTTCAACGCCGGAAATGCGCTCAAGAACTCGTTCAGATCTATCTAAACTCTATGCAGCAACTGACGAGAAACGGGATCCTGATCGCGAGGCGGAGCTTGGTGACGACCTCCTTGTAAAGCGCGGCATCGAGGTCGGCCACATCTTCTCGTTCGGAGACAAATATTCCGCTGCGATGGGCCTCAAGGTCTCGGGACCGGACGGAAGCATGGTTACTCCGCTGATGGGCAGCTACGGAGTCGGCGTTTCGCGGCTGGTCGGGGCGATCATCGAGGCCAGCCACGACGACAACGGCATCGTCTGGCCCGAAGCGGTGGCTCCGTGGCGGGTCGGTCTGGTGACCATGCGCGGCGACGACGAGGTGACCGTCGCCGCGGCCGACAAGCTCTACGCCGACCTGACCGCCGCCGGGGTCGAGACGCTCTACGACGACCGCGACGAGCGGGGCGGGGTCAAGCTCGGCTCGATGGACCTGATCGGCCTGCCCTGGCAGGTGATTCTCGGCCCGCGCGGAATCGCCTCCGGCACCGTCGAGCTCAAGAACCGCCGCACCGGCGAGCGCGAGGAGCTCAGTATCGAATCCGTGACCGCGAGGCTGGCGTCATGATCCTCAACCGCTACGAGCGGATGATCGCCAAGCGCTATTTGCTCCCGGGCAAGGGCGAGGGGTTCATCTTCCTGGTCGCCGCGATCAGCCTGATGGCGGTGGCGCTCGGAGTCGCGGCCTTGATCATCGTCATGAGCGTCATGAACGGCTTTCGCGGCGAACTGTTCGACAAGATCGTGGGCTTGAACGGCCATGCCGTCGTCCAGGGTTACGAAGGCCGGCTGTCCAACTGGCAGCAGATTGCCGACGCCGCGCGCAAGACCCCCGGAGTGACGTCTGCGCTGCCGCTCATCGAGCAACCTCTGATGGCTTCGGCCAACGGCCGCGTCGAAGGCGTGCTGGTGCGCGGCATGCGCACCCAGGACCTGCGCTCCAACAAAACGATCAACGACAACGTCAAGTCCGGCGATATTCGACTGATCACTCCGGGAAGTGGCCGGATCGCGATCGGCTCGCGCCTGGCCGAGATGCTCGGCGCCTTTCCCGGCAGCGAAATCGCGCTGATCAGCCCCGAAGGCCGCTCGACGGTCGTCGGCACCGTCCCCAGGATCGTCTCCTACACGGTCGGGGCGACGTTCGAGGTCGGGGTCTATGATTACGACAAGGCTTTCATCGTCATGCCGATGGAGGACGCCCAGACGCTGCTGATGATGGGCGACGAGGTCGGAATGATCGAGATCCAGTCGACCGATCCCGACCGGGTCGGCGAGATCGTCGCGCCGCTCGAGCCGGTGGTCCGCGGCCGCGGAATCATCATCGACTGGCGGCAAATGAACTCGGCCCTGTTCGAGGCGCTGGAGATCGAGCGGATCGCGATGTTCGTCGTTCTGTCGCTGATCGTTCTGGTCGCGGTGTTCAACATCCTGTCGTCGCTGATCATGCTGGTGCGCGCCAAGACCCGTGACATCGCAATCCTCCGGACGATGGGCGCCAGCCGGCAGGGGATGATGAAGGTCTTCGTCACCGTCGGGGTGATCATCGGCTCGCTGGGCATCGTCCTCGGACTGATCCTCGGGGCGATCTTCCTGTTCTTCCGCCAGGGCGTGGTCGACGTGATCCAGGCGCTCACCGGCCAGAATTTGTGGGACCCTTCGGTTCGCTTCCTGTCCGAATTGCCGTCCAAGACCGATCCGTTCGAGGTCACGGCCATCGTCGTCATTGCTCTGGTCCTGTCGTTCCTGGCGACGCTCTACCCGGCCTGGAAGGCGGCGAGCACCGACCCGGTCCAGGTGCTGCGCTATGAGTGAGGGGTCTCCAGAGCGGCTCCGCGAAGCCGCGACGCCGGTGCTCAAGACCCACCAGCTCAAGCGCAGCTTCACCCAGGCGGACGTCACCATCGAGGTGCTGCGCGGGGTCGATCTCGAGGTCCGGCCGGGCGAGATCGTCGCACTCCTCGGGCCGTCGGGCTCGGGCAAGTCGACGCTTCTGCAGGCGGTCGGCCTGCTGGAAGGCGGCTTCGAAGGCTCGATCCGAATCGTCGGCCGCGAAGCCGCCGAGCTCGACAACGATCAGCGGACCCAACTTCGCCGCGAGGCGCTGGGCTTCGTCTACCAGTTCCACCATCTGCTGCCCGATTTCGACGCCCGCGAGAATGTCATGCTGCCGGTGCTGATCCGCGGCGCCGAGGTCGACGATGCGCGCGCCCGTTCCGACGAATTGCTGACCAAGCTCGGACTTGGCGGACGGCTGACCCACCGCCCGGCCAAGCTGTCGGGCGGCGAGCAACAGCGAGTCGCGGTCGCCCGGGCGCTCGCCAATCGGCCCCCGCTGGTGCTCGCCGACGAGCCCACAGGCAATCTCGACGAGGCGACCGCCGACATCGTTTTTGGCGAATTTCTCCAACTGGTGCGCGGCGAAGGCAGCGCGGCGCTGGTCGCGACTCACAACGAGCGCATCGCCGCCAAGATGGACCGAGTGCTGCGCCTCCACGATGGGCGATTGGAGTGACAGGGGCCGGCTCGAATGATTGGACCCGACGACCGGGCGGCGCGTTAGCGCCCCGATGCGACGCCTGAACCCAACGGTGATTGCCCTGCTGGCGGGCGCCCTCATCCTGCTCCTGCTAATCTATGTTTTCACTGGGGCAACCCGGACGAATTCCGACAAATTGACCGACGCCCAGGCCGCTGGGCAGGCCGAGGCCAGCGATCCGGAAAAGCGTTGCGGCACCCAGAAGACTTACGACCTCATCAAGCGCGAGCTGTTCCGCCGCGCCGCCCAGCTTCGCGGAAGCGACCAGCCGACGTTCGACCGGCTCGCGACCTACTCGGTGGTGCGGATGGACGCTCCGATGCTGCGCAGCCACGACGAGGACGTTGGCACCGTCACTTGCGCGGGCTCGCTGGCGCTCGACCTGCCGCCCGGAGTCGCGGTGGTCGGCGGCCGCCGCACCCTCAATGCCAACATCGGCTATGCGATCCAGCCGGCGGCCGACGGCAGCGGCGACGTCCTGACGCTCAGCAACGCCGACGCGATCATCACCCCGCTGGCGACTCTGGCTCGCGCCGGCGCCCCGGCCGGAGAGCCGCAAACTCCGGGGTCCCCGTCGGATCCGGCATTGCCGCCGCTGACCGCCGAGCCGTCGACATCGCAGCCGCCGATTGCGCAGCCGCCGCCGGTCGTCCGCCCGCCGCCACCGCCGGCCCGACCGCAGGTCACCGCCAGCCCGAGCTTCAACTGCCGCTCGGCCCGAACTCGCGGCGAGATCGCGGTGTGCGGCGATTCCGGCCTCGCCGCTTTGGACCGGCAAATGGCCGTCCAGTTCAACAGCGCCTTGTGCCAGGCCGATTCGCGCCAGCGCTCGCTGCTACAGCGCACTCGCTCCGATTTCCTCCGCTACCGCGACAATTGCCCGTCCAACTCCTGCATCGCCGAAACCTATCGCGGGCGGATACGGGAAATCCGCGACATCATGTCGGGCCGCTGGCAGGCGCGCTGACAAGCCCCCCAATCAGTTGTGGAAAACCTCGGCCCCGCGGTTTTCCTTGCATGGTGAAGGCCCCATAGTGACGGCGTGACCGCGCCCTACGTTCCGTTACGCAATCTGTCCTGCTTCACCATGCTCGAAGGCGCGATGGAGCCCAAGACGATCGCCGAGCGCGCGGCGATGCTCGGCTTCCCGGCGATCGCTCTGACCGACCGCAACGGGCTCTACGCGGCAATGCCGTTCAGCGACTCCTGCGCGGCCAAGGGCGTCCAGCCGATCGTCGGAGCGATGCTGGCCGTCGCTCGCCCGGCCGAAATCGGCGCCCTTCGACAGGCTCAGGATGAGCGCGCGGCGCTCGACTGGCTGGTGCTGCTGGCCAAGGACGAGCTCGGCTACGCGAACCTGTGCAAGCTGGTCTCGATGGCCCATCTCGACCGGCCGTTGTCGGAGGAGCCGCATGTCGCCTGGTCGGCGCTCGACGGCCGAAGCGACGGGCTAATCGCTTTGACCGCCGGCTCCGAAGGCGCGCTCGCGCGGCTGATCGCCGACGGCCAGGCACCCAAGGCGAGCGACTATCTCGACCGTCTCCAGGCGCTGTTCCCCGGCCGGCTGTACTTCGAGCTCAGCCGCCGCGGCGATTCGGTCGAGGAGGCCGCGGAATTGGCGCTCATCGAGCTCGCCTACGAGCGCCGCCTGCCGCTGGTCGCGACCAACCCCGCCGCCTACACCGACCCGAGCTTCCACGCCGCGCATAATGCTTTGTTGTGCATCGCAAACTCCGCCTATCTCGAAAGCGCCGATCGCGTCACCTCCTCGCCGGATGCCTGGCTCAAGGACGGCGCGGCGATGGCCGAATTGTTCGCCGACTTGCCCGAGGCGATCGCCAACACTCCGGTGATTGCCCAGCGCTGCGCGATCGCCGCGCCCAAGCGCCAGCCGATCCTTCCGCGCTTGTCCGAGGACGAGGACGAGACTCTTCGCCGCGACGCCCATGCCGGTCTCGCCGAGCGGATGCAGCGGCGCGGCGCCGACGGACAGGAGGCCTACAGGGAGCGCCTCGATTTCGAGCTCGACGTAATCACCGGAATGGGCTTTGCC
>JBPCQE010000138.1:0-4790 GCA_050998435.1 Sphingomicrobium sp.
GCCTTCTTTCTGGGGGCAACGACCACTTCCTTCATTTGCGGCGGCTCCGACAGCCGCAGTCGCGACCTCGCTCAACAGCGGGTCGAACATCGCCGATTTCTACCGCGCCCGCGGCGGCCGTCCGCTGTGGCTGGCGCCGCAGTCCGGGGCAGCCGCGCAGCGGTTGCTCGGTCTGCTCAACAGCGCGTCGGCCGATGGGCTCGATCCCAATCGTTTCCAGGTCGGAGAACTCGCTTTAACGTTGCGCGCCGCGCAACGCGGCGACAAGCGCTCGGTCAGCCGCGCGGAGATGATGCTCAGCCAGGCGTTCGTGAATTACGCCCGCGACCTTCGGCGACCGCCGAACATCGACATCGTCTATGTCGATCGCGAGCTCGTTCCGGCGCCGCCGTCGGCCCGCTACCTGCTCGACAGCGCCGCCTCGGCTTCGTCGCTGGAGAATTTCGTCGACTCAATGGCGTGGATGAACCCGACCTACGGGCAGCTCCGCCGCGCGCTGATCAGCCGATCCTACGCAGACGACCGGCAGAGGCGAACGCTGCTTCTCAACCTCGAGCGCGCCCGGGCGCTGCCATCGGGCAACTTGCGCCATGTCGTCGTCAATGCGGCCGCGCAGCGACTGTTCATGTACGAGAATGGCCAGCTCGTGGACTCGATGCGGGTGGTCGTCGGCAAGCCCAAACACGCAACTCCGATGATGAACGCGTTCATCCGCGCCGCCGCCCTCAACCCCTATTGGAACGTGCCGCCCGACCTTGCCGCCGAGCGCATTGCGCCACATGTCGTTAAGCAGGGCGTCGATTATCTCGCTGCAAACGGCTATCAATTGCTGTCGGACTGGAGCGACAAGCCGGCGATCGCCGATCCGAGCCCGGTCGACTGGAAGGCGGTCGCCGACGGTCGCACCGAAGTCCGGGTCCGCCAGCTTCCCGGGCCTCACAACGCCCTGGGGAAGATGAAGTTCGTGTTTCCCAACCGGGAAGGCATCTTCCTTCACGACACGCCCGAACGGAAGCTTTTGAGCGAGGCGTCGCGGCTCTATAGCGGCGGCTGCATCCGCCTCGAGGACGCGCCGCGCTTCGGCCGCTGGCTGTTCGGGCGCGAACTTCAGAAAACAGGTGAGGCGCCGGAGCAAATAGTCCCCATCCCGACGCTGGTCCCGCTGTACGTCACCTATCTGACCGCGGTTCCAAGCGGCTCGTCCATCGCTTACTATGAGGACGTTTACGGACGCGACGCGGCGCGGCTCGCGTCCCTCGGAGCGGAGCAGCGCGCGAGCCGTTGACCAAGGCGGGTACCGGCTCCATATGTAGGGCATCGGAGAAAAAAGTGACTATTTTGCGTAACTTAGGCGCCGAGCGGAAATCAGCGCTCTCGTTCGGGAAGGCGGCCCGCCTCGCCGCTCTGTTGCCGCTCGCCGCGGCGACCTTGTCGATCACCCATTCCGCGCCGGCCGCGGCGCAGCGGAATGCGGCGCCGGGCCAAATGCCCGGCATCGGCAACAGCATCGCCGAATTCTATCGCTCGCGCGGCGGCGCTCCGCTGTGGTTCTCGCCGACCGCAGGCCCGGCTCCGCACCAATTGCTGCAGCTCCTGAACTCGGCCGCGGCCGACAATCTGAACCCCAACCGCTACCGAGTGAGGCAGCTCGCCAAAGCGGTCCAGGCCGCATCGCGCCGAAGCCCGGCCGCGGTCCAGCGCGCCGAAGTGATGCTGAGCGAGGCGTTCGTCACCTATGCGAGCGACCTCAAGCGCGACCCCAATGTTGGCATCATCTACGTCGACCGCGAGCTTCGGCCCGCCCCGCCGTCGGCTCGAACCCTGCTCGACCAGGCGGCGAGCTCCGGCTCGGTTTCCAAATATCTCGATCGGATGGGCTGGATGAGCCCGGTCTATGCCCAGCTTCGCCGAGCGCACGCCGGCCGAATGTACCGCAACGAGCACGAGCGCCAGCTGCTGGTGGTGAATCTCGAGCGCGCCCGAGCGCTTCCTTCGGGCAGCCATCGCTACGCGATCGTCAACCCGGCCGCCCAGCGGCTGTACATGTACGAAGACGGCCAGGTGGTGGACATGATGCGGGTCATCGCCGGCAAGCCCGCGCCGCAAATCGCGCAGACCCCGATGATGAGCGCCTTGCTCCGCTTCGTCGTCCTCAACCCCTATTGGAACGCGCCGCCGGACATCACCTCGCAGCGGCTTGCGCCCAACGTCCTCAAGCAGGGACGGGGCTATCTCAAGGCCAAGGGCTATCAGGTGATGTCCGACTGGACGGATCGCGCCCGGGTGCTCGATCCGGCGACCATCGACTGGAAGGCCGTCGTTGCCGGAAGCGTCTCGATCCGCCTCCGCCAGCAACCCGGGCCCGCCAATTCGATGGGCCGGATGAAGTTCATGTTCCCCAACGAGCAGGGGATCTGGCTCCACGACACGCCGCAGAAGGAGCTGCTCGACGAGGCCGCCCGGCTGCAAAGCGCCGGCTGCGTCCGGCTTCAGGATGCGCCGCGGTTCGCGCGCTGGCTGTTCGGCCGGCCGCTCAAGGCGCAGGGCGCAAAACCCGAGCAAGTCGTCGCTCTGCCGGTCCCGGTTCCGCTGTATATCACTTACCTGACGGCGGTCCCGAGCGGCTCCTCGATCGTCTATTTCGACGACGTCTACGGGCTCGACCGGCGCGATCGGCGGTTGGCGAGCCGCTGACGCACAGCCGTCCGGCGTTCAGAAATTGGGCCGCCAGGTCGGAGTGTAGGTCATGTCCTGCGCGATCGCCCGGCCGTCCGGATCGCGCGCCGGGCTGAAGCGCAAGTAACGCGCCGCGGCATCGCAGACGATTGAGTCGACGGCAGGATCGCCGCTCGAGCGGACGATTCGGCAGTTGGACATCCGGCCGTCGGCCTCGACCCGGAAGTTGATCATCGCGCTTCCGTGCCGAATTCGGCCGCCGGAAATGCGACGATATTCGCGGTCGGGGATCTTGTTGAGCATCCGCGCCGGAGTGAACCTCGAGAAGTCTCCACGGCCGCCGCCGCCGAAGCCGGTCCCCGATCCGCCGGCGCCGGTCCCCGTTCCGGATGCAACAGCCCCCGCGCTCGCCGCGCTGCCGGTCGACGGCACTCGCGAGGCGACGACCGGCGTCCTGGCCGGAAGGACGATCTTGGGCGGCGGTGCGACGACCGGGGTCGGCAGCGCTTTTTTCGCCGCCGCGCCCTCCTTCTCCTTGGCGCGCTCTGGCGTCGTGCTCGGCGGCGGTGGCGGGGGCGGCGGGGGCGGGACCTCGGTGATGTCGAACGTCCGCAACCGATCGATCGTCGTCGCGACCGAGCGGACGTCCAGCCCGGACAGGATTGCCGCTCCAAGCGCCATGTGCACGGCCAGCACGCCCGCCAGCGCCTTGATCCGGTCCGGGTTGTCCGCAGCTTGATAGGCCATGGGTGCCTCGTCCCAATCCCAACGCTTTCGCCGGCGGAAAGTTTGCCCGCCCGAACCGCGAGCCAAGGTCAGCCCGCCTGCTTCTGCTCCAGCCATTTCTCGAGCCATTTGATGGTGTAGTCGCCGCGCAGGAACTCCTCGTCGCGGACGATCTGCTGGTGAAGCGGGATGGTGGTCTTCATCCCCTCGACGAGGAACTCTTCGAGCGCCCGGCGAAGGCGCATGATGCAGCTTTCGCGGGTCGATCCGTAAACGATCAGCTTGGCGATCATGCTGTCGTAATAAGGCGGCACCCGATAGCCGGTGTAGAGCCCGCTATCGACCCGCACGTGCATGCCTCCGGGAGCGACGTAATTCTTCACCGTGCCGGGCGACGGAGCGAAGGTCAGCGGGTCCTCGGCGTTGATCCGGCACTCGATCGCGTGCCCGTGGAGGCGAATTTCCTCCTGCTTGCAGGACATGCCCTGGCCGCTGGCGACGCGGATCTGCTCGCGGACCAGGTCGATGCCGCTGATCATCTCGGTCACCGGGTGCTCGACCTGCAGCCGGGTGTTCATCTCGATGAAATAGAACTCGTTGTTTTCGTAGAGGAACTCGATGGTGCCGGCGCCGCGATAGCCCATGCCGGCCATCGCCTTGGCGACGATGCCGCCCATGCGCTCGCGCTGCTCGGCGCTGATCGCCGGCGACGGGGCTTCCTCGAGCACCTTCTGGTGCCGCCGCTGGATCGAGCAGTCGCGCTCGCCGATGTGGATTGCGTTGCCGTCGCCGTCGCCGAACACCTGGAACTCGATGTGGCGCGGGTCGGCGAGATATTTCTCGAGGTAGATGGTGTCGTCGCCGAACGCCGATCGCGCCTCGGACGCCGCCTGGCTCATCAGGCTTTCGAGCTGGTCCTCGGACGTCACCACCTTCATGCCGCGCCCGCCGCCGCCCGACGCGGCCTTGATCAGCACCGGGTAGCCGACCTTTTTGGCAACCTTGCGGGCATTGGCGATGCTGTCGAGCGGCCCGTCGGAGCCGGGCACCAGCGGCAGGCCGAGCCTGGCGGCGGTGCGCTTGGCCTCGATCTTGTCGCCCATGATCGAGATGTGCTCGGGCTTGGGGCCGACCCAGATGATGTTGTGCAGTTCGACGATCTCGGCGAATTGCGCATTCTCCGACAGGAAGCCGTAGCCGGGATGGATCGCGTCGGCGTGGACGACTTCGGCCGCCGAGATGATGTTGGGGATGTTGAGGTAGGAATCGATCGCGGCCGGCGGCCCGATGCAGACGGTCTCGTCGGCCAGGCGCACGTGCATCGCATCGGCATCGGCGGTCGAGTGGACCGCGACGGTCTTGATGCCCATTTCGTGGCACGCGCGGTG
>JBPCQE010000175.1:0-2706 GCA_050998435.1 Sphingomicrobium sp.
AGATAGGTGGCAATCAGCGGCACGGCGAGGACCAGCGCGGCGGCCAGCAACAGCGCTCCGATCGTCCCGAAGAACAGCACCGGCCGCTCGGTCCGGTAGAGGGTGGCGATGGTCTTCATTATTCGCCCGCCGTCGCCGAACGTCGACAGCTTCGACTGCGAGCCTTCGGGGCGCGAGATGTAGGCGGTTTCCACCTCCCCGACCGGCATCCGCAGCTCGAGCGCATGGACGCTGATCTCGGTCTCGATCTCGAAGCCCGACGAGAGCACCGGGAAGCTCTTGACGAAGCGCCTCGAAAACACCCGATAGCCGGAGAAGATGTCCGAGAAGCTGCGGCCGAACAATCGCCCCAACATGCCGGTGAACAGCCGATTGCCGATCACGTGGCCGCCCCGGTATGCGCCCTTTTCGTCATGGCGGCGGGTGCCGACGACCATGTCGAGCTGATCGGCGAGCAGCAGGTCGACCATCGCCTGCGCCGAGCTCGGGTCGTAGGTCAGATCGCCGTCGGCCATCACGTACACGTCGGCGTCGATGTCGGCGAACATCCGGCGGACGACATGGCCCTTGCCCTGCTGGCGCTCGGACCGGACGACTGCCCCGCCGGCAGTCGCGATCTCGCGAGTCCGGTCGCGGCTGTTGTTGTCGTCGACGTAGACGGCGGCCGACGGCAGCGCGGCTCGAAAGCCGGCGACCGTCGCGGCGATGGTCGCTTCCTCGTTGAAGCATGGCAGCAGCACGGCGATGCTCGGTTGGTCTTGCAAAGCCCCGGCCCCTTATCGTCTTATTTTTTCTTTGCAGCGGCCTTTGAAGCCGGTTTCTTCGTCCCGCTCTTGGCGCTGCTGCCGGCAGCTTTTGCAGCCGCCTTGTTCGCCGGCTCGCTCTTCAACGGCTTCGCCGGTTTGGGGGCAGCCGACTTGGGCTCGACGATGTCGGCCTTCTTGGAAGCGGGCTTCGCCTTGGCCGGCTTCTTGCCCTTGGCCGGTTTCGACGCGGCGAGATGCGCGTGGCCGCAATCGGGGCCATGGACGTGGCCCTCCTCGCTCTCGAGGTCGGCCTCGAGCTCGGCGCGGCTCGCCTTGCGCTCGCTGACCTTCGCCTTCGAGAACAGGAAATCGACGACCTTGTCCTCGTACAGCGGGGCGCGCAGCTGGGCGGCTGCCATCGGCTCCTGCTGGACGTACTGAACGAAGCGCTCGCGGTCCTGCCCCTGATATTGCGCCGCCGCCTGGGCGATCAGCCGATTCATTTCCGGCTCGCTGACCTGGATCCCGTTGGCCTGTCCGATGTCCGACAGCAGCAGCCCGAGCCGCACTCGACGTTCGGCGATGCTTCGATATTCGTCGGCATCCTTTTCGATCTCGGCGAGCGCGGCTTTGGAATCCTCCTCGTGGCTCGCTTCGTGGCGAAGCTGCTGCATGATGTTCTGGAACTCGGCTTCGACCATCGACAGCGGCACCGCGAAATCATGCTTGGCGGCCAGCTGGTCGAGCAGCCGCCGCTTCATGTGGGTGCGCGTCAGCCCATTCAATTCCTGCTGCTGCTGGTCGCCGATCAGCTTGCGCAACTGCTCGAGGCTGTTGACCCCGAGCGACTTGGCGAACTCCTCGTCGACCTTGGCCTCACCGGCCAGTTTCACCGCCTTGACCGTCACGTCGAAGCTCGCTGCCTTGCCCTTGAGCTTGGCGGACTGGTAGTCGGCTGGAAACTTGACCTTGACGTCCCGCCGGTCGCCGGACTTTGCCCCGATGAGCCCATCCTCGAAGCCGGGAATCAGCTGGCCCGAGCCGAGCTCGACCGACATGTCCTCGCCGGAACCGCCTTCGAACAGCTCGCCGCCGACGGCGCCGGCAAAATCGATTACGACCAGGTCGCCGAGTTGCGCCGAATGCTTCTTGGGAGCGTCGGTCCAGCTCTTGTTCGACCAGGCGAGCGTCTGCAGCTGCTCGTCGACCGACGCTTGGTCGACGTCGACCGTCAGCCGCTCTAGCTCGAGCCCGTCGATCTGCGGCGTGGGAACGTCGGGAAGCGCTTCGAGGCGAACCCGGACCTCGGCGTCCTTGCCCGGCTCATATTGCTCGTCGAGCTCGACCTCGGGCTGCAACGCCGGGCGCAGCTTCTTCTCCTCGAGCAGCTTCTGGACTCCGTCCTGGACCGCTCCGCTGAGCGCATCGCGCTGCAGCGAGTCGCCGTGCATCTTGCGGATGAGGTTCGGCGGCACCTTGCCGGGGCGGAAGCCGGGCATTCGCACCTGCGGAGCGATCCGCCGCACTTCCTGGTCGACGCGCGCCTCGATCTCCTTGGCGGCGATCGTCAGCATGAAGGCCCGCTTGAGGCCCTGGTTTTCCATCTCGACGGTCTTCATGGTTGGCTGTGCAATCCCAAAACTAGCATGTCGTAGCGGTCGCGGGCGGCCTGGTGCGCGCGGAGGGACTCGAACCCCCACATCTTTCGACAACAGGACCTAAACCTGCCGCGTCTACCAATTCCGCCACGCGCGCGCGGTTCGCTTCGAAGGTGCGCGGCCTATAGCAAGGATGGCTTGCGGGGCAAGCGCGGCCGGAAGGGGCAACTTGCGACAGGCGCCGGGCGTTCGTCCCTCGAGGAGAAGCAAAATGCAGCAGCTGCCGCCATTCCCCGACGAGAATTCGCCCGAGCCGTCGCAGCCGGGACAACCGTCGCCGCCGGGCCAGCCGACCGAAGCTC
>JBPCQE010000012.1:0-9968 GCA_050998435.1 Sphingomicrobium sp.
AGGGCGCCGACGATCGCCTTCGAAATCTCGTCCTGGATCGCGAAAATGTCGTTGAGATCGCGGTCATAACGGTCCGCCCAGACATGATCCCCGGTCGCCCCGTCGATCAGCTGGGCGGTAATCCGCACGCGGGTCCCGGCCTTGCGGACGCTCCCTTCGAGCACATGGCTGACTCCGAGCTTTTCGGCGACGGCGCAGACATCGACCGACCGTCCCTTGAAAGTGAAGGCGGTGTTGCGGGCAGTCACTCCGAGCGCCGAAATCTGCGACAAATCGGTGGTGATGTCCTCGCTGATGCCGTCACTGAAATATTCCTGTTCAGCGTCGCCGCTCATGTTGGCGAACGGAAGGACGCAGACTGACACCTCCCGCGGGGATCGCCGGGCGTGCTGCTTAGGCTCGTTTCCCGCCGGAGCGAGTGCGCGGATGCTGGCGACAACCTTGGTCCAACCGGGGCAATCCCCGTTCCCATCCCAATCGCGCAAGTCGGCACATTGGATCTGGTTGAACGGAAGCGGCGGGACCGTCGCATCGAGCACACCTTGGACCAGCGTGCCCGCAGAGCGCGCGATGTCGGCCTCGGCGCGCACCCATTGCGACCTCGCCGCCTCCGCCGACCATAAGACGACGACCGCTTTTGCAGCCTTCAGCCGTTCCTCGATGACGTCTCCGTAGGCCCGGTGCGCCGGCAGCTCGTCGTCGCGCCATACCTGATAGCCTTCGCGGCGGAGCGCTTCCGCAACGCGTACAGCATGCGGCTCGTCCGGCCGCGCATAGGAAACGAACACGTCGACCATACACCCTAGACCTCGATATCAGGACTTTGGCAGTGAGTCTTGAGCCTCTATTCGGCGGTCGTTGGGTCGATCGTGGTCCGGACGAGCGAGATCTTGTTGGCCGGAAACCCGCCGCGCTGCGCATGCTCGCGGATGATCTCCTCGTCGGATGCTCGATAAATGCAATAGATCTTGTTGTCAGTGACGTAGCTGTGCACCCACTGGATTTCCTGGCCGAGGTCACGGATTACCGAGCAGGAGGTTTGCGAAGCGGACTTGAGGTCCGTGGGTCCAAGTTTTCCAACGCCCGGCATCTCGCGTTCAATCACATAATGGGGCATGTCTTGTTCCTTCCGGTGAGCTCACTTTTGGGCCGAGGCGCGACGCGAGTCCAGACTGGTCGGGCATCTCGCAGGTCGCGGCGATCCAGAACCACTGGACAGGCTGGACGGTCTACGGATCTAATGTCCGCAATGGGTCGAAAGCAGACATTAGCTCGATCTCGTCTCAAACGGGGGCCGTGTACGGCAAGGCATCAAGCACGACGGCGACGAGGGGCCGGACGCGGCCTAAATTCCTGATTTGTTTTTGGAATTTCCCTAGCAGCCTCGTTACTGCTAGGCCGCCCTATGTCATATCGCTCCAACCTCCGGGACAGGGTCAGCCGGACGCTTCTCGAGATGCTCTACATTCGCCAGGGTATGTCTGCGCCCCTTATCGCCACCCGCTACGGCGTAGGCGCTGGCGCAGTCTAGAAGTTGCTCATCGAGTATGACATACCGCGGCGGAAGGCCGGCGGAGGTTACGCTTAGCTCCCTAGCCACTGAAACGCTGCGACGCCCCGCTGAACGGGGAGGAGCGACACTAATGTTTGCTGACTCCACGTGCTTCACCAAGCCTGATAGGAATGCGGAGTCGACAGCTGCGAGCAGTAAAGCGGGCGCAGGCGGCTCAAGGAAAGCGAAATGATCGACCGTTTCGAAGGCTCCCCAGGAGAGATTAAAGCAGAGGTCGAGCGGATCGTTCAGACAATCGTCCCAGAGGCGACGTGCGAGATTAGCGACGATGGCGAACAAATTTCCTGCGGAACCGTCGACGCATCAGGCAGGACGCATGAGTTCTCACTTTTAATCGGCAACCTGGATCGGGCTATCCTGGAGGCAAACGCTCGCACACTTGAGTCGGCGTTGACCGACCAGTCCCCGGAGCGCGCGTTCGAAGGCGGCTACCGCGATGGCTCGGGCAGCGTGGCTGGAAACGTACCAATGCCCGAGTGTCCAACCTGTCCACCCGCCGAAGAGTGGAGAGACAAAACGCCTTTTCAGCTTGGGTTCGAATATGGCCGCGCTGACGCGCTCGAGCGGCTCAAGCCTGGGAGCGGCGACGAAGGGCCGGACGCGGCTTAGCTCACACGAGCGCAAACGAGTTGCTAGTCAGCCTCCCATCGACTGATAATCCTGTAGGATCTCCAAAGCTCTGCCGCGCGCCCCTTTCGCGAGCGTTCAGCGATCTCAACTGCTGTACTATCGTTAATTGCTCCGAAGCTGCGCACCAGCTCCATGTGCCCGTTGGCCACGTTCAGGCATTCAAGGCGGTACTTTCGCATCGTGCTCTGTGCAAAAACCCAAGTCGAACCAATTAGTTGCGACCACCCCATCCAAGATTATGCGATCGCGATGGCGCAGATCGCCGACGGTGCGGCCAAGCAGTCCGGCACGGCGATCGGCGAGCAGGCGGCGCAGGCGGTGATGGCCATGGGTGCGATCGACCCCGCGGTCGAGCAACCGCCCTACCGCCCGCGGACCGCTCCGGGCGAATGGATCGGCGCTTCGCCGCCCTCGCTCGAGCCCTATTGGCTCGCGTTCAAGCCCTGGGTGATCAAGAGCGTCGATTCGGTGATGGTGCCGCCGCCGCCGCCGCTGACCAGCGCGACCTGGGGCCGGAATTATGAGGAAGTTCGGCGGCTCGGCGCCCGCGCCAGCAAGGAGCGAACGCCGGTCCAGACGCTGCTCGCCAGGCATCGCCAGGGCTACGACTTCTCGCCGATGGTGCGCTTTATCGCCGACCGGCCGGGGCGGCGGCAGGTCGACAATGCGCGCCTGCTCGCGCTCTATCAGCTGGCGATGGACGATGCCGTCCAGGCAATGATCGTCGCGAAGTTGCGCTACAATTTCTGGCGGCCGATCACCGCGATCCGCAACGGCGACCGCGACGGCAACGATTCGACCCAGCTCGACGCCGGCTGGCTGCCGCTGCTGCCGACTCCCAACTTCCAGGAATATCCGTGCGGCCATTGCACGGCAGTCGCGGTCCAGGCCGAGGTCCTGAAGCTCGCCGGCGGCCTTCCCGCCAACACTCCGGTGCGAATTGCCGCCGGCGGCAATCCCAACCTCGTCGTCCAATCGGTGAAAGGCTGGGACGAGGCCGTGCGCCAGGTCTCCGACGCGCGCATGCTCGGCGGGGTCCATTACCGGTTCTCGAACGACGCCGGCGAGGACATCGGCCGCAAGGCGGCGCAGATGGTGGTGTCATCGGTGCTGAGGCCGCTGCCGGCCGCCCGCAAGGCGCGCCGCTAGCGGACCAGTTTGCCGGGGTTCATCAGCCCGTTCGGGTCGAGCGCGCGCTTGATCGCCTGAAGGGCGGCGATCCGGCCCGGAGGAGCAAGGCGCTCGAACTCGTCGAGCTTCATCTGGCCGATGCCGTGCTCGGCGGAGATCGAGCCGCCCGCCGCGGTGACCAGGTCGTGGACCAGGCGCGTGATCGCTGCCGGATCGTGGTCCTTGGCGCGCGCGCCTAGGCGAACATGGAAATGGACGTTGCCGTCGCCCAAATGGCCGAAGGCGCTCGGCTCGACGCCCGGGAATGCGCGCTCGAGCTCGGCCGCGGCGGCGGTCATGAAGCGCGGCATGGCGGCGACCGGGACCGAGATGTCGTGGGCGATCGAGCCGCCGCTCGCGCGCTCGGCTTCCGACATCGAATCGCGGATTCGCCAGAACGCCTCGGCCTGGGCCTCGCTGGATGCGATCGCCGCGTCCTCGATTTGGCCCGCCTCAAGCGCCTCGCCGAGCATTGCTTCGAGCTTCAGCCCCGGCAACTTGGCTGAGTCCGGCGAAGTCGCCTCGACCAGCACGTGCCAGCGGTGCGTGCCGGCGAGCGGGCTGCGGGTGCCGGGAATATGTTTCAGAACCAGCTCGAGCGAATCGCCGGGGACGATCTCGAAACCCTCGACGATGTCGCTCTGGGCCTGCATCGTTCGAAGCAGGTCGAGCGCCGACTGTGGGTCGGCCAGCCCGGCCCAGGCGACCGCCCGCGCCGCGACTGCCGGCACCAGCTTCAACGCCGCCGCCGTGATCACTCCGAGCGTCCCTTCCGAGCCGATCAGCAGATGGTCGAGGCTGTAGCCGCGGTTGTCTTTCTTGAGCGCGGTCAGGCCGTCATGGATCGAGCCGTCGGGAAGCACCGCCTCGATGCCCGCGACCAGCGCGCGCATGGTCCCGAACCGAAGCACCTGCGTGCCGCCGGCGTTGGTCGCGACCAGGCCGCCGATCGTGCAGCTGCCGCGCGAGCCCAGCGTCAGCGGGAACCGCCGTCCCACCTCGGCCGCGCGCTCGTGAAGGTCGGCGAGGATCATCCCCGCTTCGACTACGGCCAGATTCGCCTCGGCGCTGATCGAGCGCAGCGCGTTCATCCGCCGAAGCGACAGGATCAACGCGCTTCCGTCCTCGGGCGGAGTCGCCCCGGCGACCATCGACGTATTGCCGCCCTGCGGGACCAGCGGCACTCGGTGCTCGGCGGCAAGCCCGATCATCGCCGCGACTTCCCCGGTGTTCGCCGGAGCAAGAATCGCCGCCGCCCGGCCGTGGAACCGCCCGCGCCAGTCGGTCAGCCACGGCCCGACATCCTGCGGCTCGGTGATCGCCGAGCGCGGGCCGAATTTCTGCTGCACGGCGGCGATCAGTTGCGCCTTTGGATCGGGGGGCTCCGGCTTCATTCCCGGCCAGCATAGCGGCAATCGCCGGGCTTGGCATTGGCCGCCCATGCCGCCAATGCAGCAGCGGCCGAGCCAGTTGGGAGTTGCCGCGACCATGAATCCATTACCCATTGCGCTCGGTGCGGCCGCGGCGGCGGCGCTGCTCGCTTACGGCGGCCGAGCCGCGCTTCGGCGGACGCTGCGCCGGGCGCGCGACGATCACGCCAAGCGCCCGGCGCTGTGGAACCGCTTCTACGCGCTCGACTGGGGCGAGACGACGACCAACAATTATGGCTTCGCTCCGGCCGAGGGCGAGCATCCGCAGCGCTTCCAGCACCAGATGTACCGCGAGCTGCTTCGGCGGCTGAAGGAGAAGCGATCGCTCGATCCCGGCTTGAAGCTGCTCGAGGTCAGCTGCGGGCGCGGCGGCGGGCTCAACGCGTTCGTCACCGCCGCTCCGGGCGTGTTCGACGCGACGGGGCTCGACGTCGCGGCGAGCGCCATCGCTTTTTGCCGCTCGACCTACGGCGAGAGCGACCGCCTGCGCTTCGTCGAGGGCAGCGCGCTCGACCTGCCGTTCCCCGACGGCAGCTTCGACGTGCTGCTCAACGTCGAGGCGTCGAACGACTACGGCGACCGGCCGCGCTTTTTCGCCGAGGTCGCTCGGGTGCTCAAGGCGGACGGCCTGTTCCTCTACACCGACAGCTTCCGCGCCGCGCAGGCCGAGCAGATGAAGCAGGAGCTGGCTGCGGCGGGGTTCGAGGCCGAGTTCACCGACATCACCGACAATGTCGCCGAGGCGTGCCGGCTCGACAGCCCGCGCCGCCGCGAGCTGAT
Source organism: Sphingomicrobium sp. (assembly GCA_050998435.1). Taxonomy (GTDB): domain Bacteria; phylum Pseudomonadota; class Alphaproteobacteria; order Sphingomonadales; family Sphingomonadaceae; genus Sphingomicrobium. The sequence goes on from JBPCQE010000012.1 coordinate 5,584, forward strand.
CGCCCGCCAGGCGCCGCTGGTCGGCAAGCTGCTGTTCCGCCGCCAGCTCGAAAATTACGCGGCGGTCGAGGGCAGCGGCAAATACCGCCAGTTCACGGAAAGGCGCCGGGCCTATCTGATGACCGCTGCGGTCAAACGATGACCCGGCCGCCGACCACCCTGGTCGTCGCCCGGGCGAGCAACGGCGTGATCGGCAAAGACGGCGGGCTTCCGTGGCACATCTCCGCCGACCTCAAGCGGTTCAAGGCGCTGACCATGGGCACCGTACTGGTGATGGGCCGAAAAACGTTCGACAGCCTGCCCAAGCTGCTCCCGGGCCGGAGGCACATCGTCATTACCCGGGATCCCGTCTGGCGGGCCGAGGGAGTCGAGATCGCCCACGGCGTCGGCGAAGCGCTGGCGATGGCCGGAGGCGAGCCGGTGTCGGTGATCGGCGGCGCCGAGATTTTTCATTTGTTCCTGCCGCTCGCACACCGCATCGAGCTGACCGAGGTGCTTGCCGATTTCGACGGCGATACGTTCCTCGACGACCCGCGCTCGACTGGCGAATGGCTCGAGGCCGGGCGCGACGATCATTCGGACAATGACCCGCCGTTCCGCTTCGTGACGCTCGAGCGCGCCTAACGAGTCTTGGGGAACGCCGCCGCGTACTTGCGGAACCGCGCCATCTGGTCGCCGAGCATCTGGTTGACCAGCGGCGCCCACTTGTCCGCTCCGCCGTTGGCGAAGCCCGCCGCCCGGTAATTCATCACCAGCCGCGAGCCGCCGGCGATTCGCTCGACCTTGACGTCCATCACCGCCGACGTCGCTTCGTACAGCAAGGGCCCGAGCGATCCGGTCAGAACCACCCGCTCGCCGGGGACGACATAAGCGACCCGCATGTGCTCGATCCCGCCGCCGCTCGGCAGCCGCTCGCAAAAGCAGCCGCCGGGATTGAGCGACAGCGACATATTCGCCGTATCGCCGCTGTAGCTGTGATCCTTGCTCCACCATTGCGACACCTGCCCGAACGCGTCGAACGTCGCCGACTGAGGGATGACGGTCTGCACGACGTGCCGGACCTCGAAGCCGTTGGTGTTCGCCGACACCACTTCGGCCTGTGCAACGGCCGGTGCCGCGAGCGTCGCCAGCGCCAATATCCACTTCATTTCAGGAGCCTCCCATTCGGGAAGCAGAATGCCGCGCCGGCGGCTAGCTGTCGAGGATCGCGTCGATCTGCGCGGCCACCTGTTCGACGGACGCCATGCCGTCGACCCGGCGGACCAGCCCACGCGCTTCGTAATAAGGCAGGATCGGCTGAGTCTTGGCGCGATATTCGGCCATCCGCCGCCGCACCGTTTCCTCATTGTCATCCGGGCGGCGGACGAACTCGGCCGACCCGCACTGGTCGCACACCTCGGCAAGCGGCCGGTTGTACTCGTCATGATAGGGCGCGCAGCAATTTGCGCAGGTGAATCGCCCAACGATGCGTCGGACCAGGGCGTCTTCCTCGACCTCGAGCTCGATCACGAAGTCGAGGGCCCGGCCGCGCTCAGCCAGCAGCAGGTCGAGCGCTTCGGCCTGCTCGCCGGTGCGCGGGAAACCGTCGAAAATCGCGCCGTTGCTGCCGGCCGTGTCGAGCCGCTCGCCGATCAGGGCGCTGACGATCGAGTCGCTGACCAGCTTGCCGGCTTCCATCACCGCTTGCGCCTCGATCCCGACCGGGCTGCCCTTGGCGACCGCCTCGCGAAGCATGTCGCCGGTCGACATCTGGATCATCCCGCGCTGCGCCTGAAGCCGCGCCGCCTGGGTGCCCTTGCCGGCGCCGGGAGGCCCGAGCAGGACGATGTTCATGGATGGGCGCTCGCTCATGCGCAGCCGATCAGCGCTTGCGGCCGGTTTTGAGCTTCGCCTTTTTGATGAGGTCGCCATACTGGTGGGCGATCAAATGGCTCTGAATCTGCGCGACCGTGTCCATGGTGACGTTGACGACGATCAACAGGCTGGTCCCGCCGAGGTAGAAGGGCACTCCGGCCTGACTGAACAGGAACTCCGGGATCAGGCAGATCAGCACCAGATAGGCGGCTCCGACGACCGTAAGCCGGGTGACCAGATAGTCGAAATAGGTCTCGGTCGCCTTGCCCGGGCGGATGCCGGGGATGAAGCCGCCGTGGCGCTTCAGATTCTCGGCGGTCTCCTCGCTGTTGAACTGCACCGCCGAGTAGAAGAAGCAGAAGAAGGCGATTCCGAGCCCGTAGAGGCTCAGGTAGAGCGGCGAACCGTGCTGCAGCCAGGTGCTGATGGTGATCAGCCAGTCGCCCGAATCCGGGTTGTTCTGGGCGCCGGCCATCTGGATCACGGTCAGCGGCATCAGCAGCAGCGACGAGGCGAAAATCGGCGGGATAACTCCGGAGATGTTGACCTTCAGCGGCAGGTGGCTGCGCTCCTGCTGCATCGCGCCTCGCGCGGTCTGCCGCTTCGGGTATTGGATCAGCACCCGGCGCTGGGCGCGCTCGACGAAGCAGATGAACATCACCAGGCCGACCGCCAAAGCGACGACCGCGGCGACGGTCAGCGGATCGATGGTGCCGGTGCGGCCGCCCTCGAACAATTGGGCCAGGGTGCGGGGCAGAGTGGCGACGATTCCGGCCATGATGATCAGCGACACGCCGTTGCCGATTCCGCGGGCGGTGATCTGCTCGCCGATCCACATCAGGAACAGGGTGCCGCCGACCAGGCTGATGGTCGCGGCGACTCGGAACACCATGCCCGGCTCGACCACCGCCGGAATACCCTGCGACGCGCCGAGGCTCTCGAGACCGACCGCGATCCAATAGCCCTGGACGGTGGTCAGAAGCACGGTCAGGTAGCGCGTGTATTGGTTCAATTTCTTGCGCCCGGTCTCGCCTTCCCTTTTGAGCTGCTTCCACGGCTCGTAGAGCGAGGCTCCCAGCTGAACGACGATCGACGCGGTGATGTAGGGCATCACTCCGAGCGCGATGATACTCATCCGCTCGAGGCTTCCACCGGAGAATGTGTTGAAGAAGTCGAGGACACCGCCCTGCTGGGTGCTGAACAGCGAGGCCATGGCGGTCGGGTCGATGCCGGGGATCGGCACGTAGGACAGGAAGCGGAACAGGATCAGCGCGCCGAGCGTGAACCATAGGCGCTTCTTGAGCTCGGTCGCCTTGGAAAAGCTCGACAGCGAGATGTTCGATGCCAGTTGTTCGGCTGCGGATGCCATATTGTCAGTATTCCCCTAGACGCTGCCGCTCATATAGGCCGCGCCGCCGCCATTGCGAGGAGCGCAAGCGGCGAAGCTCAGCCCTTGGCCTTCTCGACCTTGGCGGCTTTGTCGGCGAGACGGGCCTCGCGAACCTTGCCCTTCTTGGCCGCCGCGAGGTCGGCCGAATTGCGGGCCTCGATGATCTCGACCGATCCACCGGCTTTCTCGACCGCTTCGCGGGCGCCCTTGGAGGCGCCGGCGACGCGCAACGCCAGCTTGGCCTTGAGCTCGCCCTTGCCGAGCAGTCGGACGCCGTCCTTGCCGCCGCGAGCCAGGCCGGCGGCCTTTAGCGCATCGTGGTCGAGAGTCGCCTTGGAATCGAGCTTGCCGGCGTCGATCAGCTTCTGGATCGCGCCCAGATTCACCTCGGCATAATCCTTGGCGAAGATGTTGTTGAAGCCGCGCTTCGGCAACCGCATGTGGAGCGGCATCTGGCCGCCTTCGAAGCCGTAAACGGAGACGCCCGAGCGGCTCTTCTGGCCCTTTTGGCCGCGGCCGGCGGTCTTGCCCTTGCCCGAGCCGATTCCGCGGCCGACCCGCATGCGCAGCTTGCGGGCGCCCGGAGTGTCGCGGATTTCATTGAGTTTCATGTCTTGCACTCGCTTTCGCTTCTGTCGCGCGTGAGGCCGGAGGCCCCCGTGTGGATTAGCCCTCGACGCTGACCAGATGCGCGACTTTGCGCACCTGTCCGCGCACTTCGGGCGTGTCATCGACTTCCACCGTGCGCCGCATCTTGTTGAGCCCGAGCCCGACCAGGGTCGCGCGCTGGGTCTTGTCGCGGCGGATCGGCGATCCGGTCTGGGTGATCTTGATCTTGGCCATGACGCTTACTCCACGGTCGCTTCGGCCTGGGCCTCGGCTTCGGCAGTACCGGCGCCACCGCGGCCAAGCAGGTCGGAGACCTTCTTGCCGCGCCGCTGGGCGACCGAGCGCGGGCTGGTCTGCTCCTTCAACGCCTCGAAGGTCGCCCGGACCATGTTGTAGGGGTTCGAAGTGCCGACCGACTTGGTGACGACATCGGACACGCCGAGGCTTTCGAACACCGCGCGCATCGGGCCGCCGGCGATAATCCCGGTGCCCGACGGGGCCGAGCGCAGGGTCACCCGCCCGGCGCCGAAAT
>JBPCQE010000067.1:0-12501 GCA_050998435.1 Sphingomicrobium sp.
TCAGCGGCCGCCGGCTTCGCTCGGACTTGGCTCGCCGGCCGCCTCCGGAACCGGGTTGCGGTAGGTGAGCACCGGGCTCCTCGCCGCCAGGGTCTCGTCGAGCCGCCGCCGCGGGGCGTGGACCGGCGCCGCCTTGAGGCTCTCGTCTCCCGCTTTGGCCCGCTCGGCGATCGAGCGCATCGCAGCGATGAACTGGTCGAGCGCGGCGCGCGATTCGGTCTCGGTCGGCTCGACCAGCATCGCGCCGTGGACGACCAGCGGGAAATACATGGTCATCGGGTGGAAGCCCTCGTCGATCAGCGCCTTGGCGAGATCGATGGTGCTCAGGCCCCCCGCGAAGCCTTTGTCCGAGAAAATCGCCTCGTGCATGCACGGGCCGCTCGCCGCGAACGGGGCGTCGAGCACGTCCTCGAGGCTTCGAAGCACGTAATTGGCGTTGAGCACCGCGTCCTCGGCGACCTGGCGAAGACCGTCGGCGCCGTGGCTTAGGATGTAGGCGAGCGCGCGCGTGAACATGCCCATCTGGCCGTGAAAGGCGACCATCCGGCCGAACGCCCGCGGGTGCATCTCGGCGGCGCTGTCCTCCTCGACCAGGCGGTAGGTGCCGTCGGGCATCCGCGCGGAGAATGGCAGCGGGCCGTAGGGCGCCAGCGCTTCCGAGACGACCACCGGCCCTGATCCCGGCCCGCCGCCGCCGTGGGGCGTCGAGAAAGTCTTGTGGAGGTTGATGTGCATGGCATCGATGCCGAGGTCGCCCGGGCGGACCTTGCCGACGATGGCGTTGAAATTGGCCCCGTCGCAATAGACGAAGCCGCCGGCCGCGTGGACCGCCTCGCTGATCGCGATCATGTCCGGCTCGAACAGCCCGCAGGTGTTGGGGTTGGTGATCATCAGCGCGGCAACATCCGGGCCGAGCCGCTTCCTGAGCGCCTCGAGGTCGACTCGCCCCGCCGCGTTCGCCGGGATGTTCTCGACCCGGTAGCCGGCGAAGGCCGCGGTCGCCGGGTTGGTGCCGTGGGCGCTTTCCGGCACCAGCACGACTTCGCGAGCATCGCCGCGAGCCTCTAGCGCGGCGCGAATGCACAGCAAGCCGCACAATTCGCCGTGGGCGCCCGCCTTGGGGCTCATCTCGACGCCGTACATCCCGGTCAAAGCGATCAGCCACTCTGCAAGCTCGTTGATGACTTCGAGCGCGCCCTGGACGGTGTCGTGCGGCTGCAGCGGGTGAATGTCGGCAAAGCCCGGCAGCCGAGCGATTTTCTCGTTCAACCGCGGGTTGTGCTTCATGGTGCACGAGCCGAGCGGGAACAGCCCGAGGTCGATCGCGTAATTCTGCCGGCTGAGCCGCGTGTAGTGGCGAACCGCCTCGGGCTCGGACAGGCCTGCGAGGCCGATCGGGCTGGTGCGGGCGAGGCCGGCGAGGCGACTGGCCGAGGCTTCAATGTCCGCGAAATCGACTCCGGTTGTCTGCGTGTCGCCGATCTCGAACAGCAGTGGCTCCTCGAGCATCAGCGCGCGGTTGCCCGTAACGGTCGCGTGCTCTCCCTGCTCGTTCGCCGGCGCCGACGGCCGCCATCCGGACGGATTAACGGTCATCGGACGACCTCCTTGAGGGCGGCCTCAAACGCTGCAATGTCCTCGTCGGTGACGGTCTCGGTGACCGCGACGACGAACCCGTTCTCGAGCGCTTCGGAGCCAGGATAAAGCCGCCCCAGCGATACCCCGCCGAGAATCCCGCGGTCGGCGAGCGCGCGCACCGCCGGCCGCGCCTCGACCGGCAATCGAAGCGTGAATTCGTTGAAGAAGCTTTCGTTGACCAGGCTGACGCCTGGAATCGCCGACAAGCGCTCTGCAACGATGATAGCCCGCGCGTGATTGATCTCGGCCAGCCGCCGCAGTCCTTTTTCACCCAGCAAACTCATGTGGACCGAGAAAGCCAGCGCGCAGAGACCGGAATTGGTGCAGATGTTCGAGGTCGCCTTTTCGCGGCGGATATGCTGCTCGCGAGTCGACAAGGTGAGGACGAAACCGCGCCGCCCTTCCGCATCGACGGTCTCGCCGGCCAGCCGCCCCGGCATCTGGCGGACATGCTTCTCGCGGCACGCGAACAAGCCGACATAGGGCCCGCCGAACTGCAGCCCGACGCCGATCGACTGGCCTTCGCCAACGACAATGTCGGCGCCCATCTCGCCCGGCGATTTGATCAGCCCCAGCGCGACCGGCTCGGTGACCACCGCGATCAGCAGCGCGCCCGCCGCATGCGCCGCCTCGGCAATTGGCGCCAGGTCGGCGATGCGCCCGAGGATGTCGGGGTACTGGACCACCACTGCGCTGGTCTCGCCGTCGATCGCCGCGATCAGCCGCTCGGAGTCGGTTTGCGCGGCCAAATCCGGAAGCGCGGTGTCGAGCTCGTCGCCGGTGAACCGCGCCATGGTCCTGGCGACGCTGACGTAATGCGGGTGCAGGCCCGACGAGATAATCGACTTCGTCCGGCGGGTGATCCGCCGAGCCATTCCGATCGCTTCCCAGCAGGCGGTCGAGCCGTCGTACATCGACGCGTTGGCGACCTCGCAGCCGTACAGCCGCGCGACCTGGGTCTGGAACTCGAACAGCACCTGCAGAGTGCCCTGCGCGATTTCGGGCTGGTAGGGCGTGTAGCTGGTCAGGAACTCGCCGCGCTGGATCAGGTGGTCGACGCTCGCCGGGATATGGTGGCGATAGGCGCCGCAACCGAGGAAAAAGGGCGCCTCGCCGGCGACCAAATTCTTGCGCGCCATCGCGGTCAACTGCCGCTCGACCGACAGCTCGCTCGCATGGTTCGGAAGGCCAGCGATCCCGTCCGTCAATCGCGCCGCTTCGGGCACGTCGCGGAACAGATCGTCGACCGAGCCCGCGCCGATCACCGCGAGCATCGCGCTCCGGTCGGCGTCGGAAAGCGGCAAATAACGCATTAGGCGGGCTTTCTCATGATGAAGCGGAGGCGGACGTAATCGGCGCTGTCGGTGGCGAGGCTTGTCGCGACCGCGGCGCCGATCTCGGGACGCTCGGCCTCTGGGACTCCGGCCCGGTCGAGCCATCCCGTGCGGAACGTCGTCACCCACTGCGCGATGCCGTGCTCGAGCGGCGTCGGCCGTTCGATCAGCCGGGCGTCGACCTGCTCGAAGCCCACCGCTTCATAAACGGCGGCGAATTCCTGTGGAGAAGGGTACCAATTGGACAGTTCGGTAGGCGGCACATAGCCGCGGATCACGAGCTCGGCATCGAGCGCCTCGCGCAGCGCGTGCAAATTGCCCTCGCCGCCCATTTCGCCGGCGAATCGCGCGCCGGGCTTCAGGGCCCGGAAGACGGCCGCTGCGACCCCTTCCCGGTCGAGCATCCAGTGCAGCGCGGCGTTGGAGAAAGCGGCGTCAAACTCAGCCTCGAACCGCAGCTCCGCCGCTTCCATTACCCGCGCGTCGATCCCCGCCGCGAGCATGTCGGGCGAACTGTCGATCCCGACCACGCTCGCTCCGCGCTCGACGATCTTGCGGGTCAGCGCCCCGTCGCCGCAGCCGACATCGAGGATGTGCTCGCCGGGCCGCGGATCGAGCAGCTCGAGCGCCGCCATTCCGAGCTCCGGCACAAAGCTTCCGACGCGCGCATAATCGCCCGCGTCCCATTGGCTGGTCGAGGCGCCTGGCTGCAAGACGGGCTGGTCGCTCAGAGCGCCTTCAACCATTCGCGATAGGCGGCTTCGTCCATCAGCCCGTCGACCTCGCCCGGATCGTCGAGCTTGAGCTTGAAGAACCAGCCCTCGCCTTCGGGATCGCGGTTGATCAGCGCGGGATCGTCGGTCAGCGCGGCATTGCCCTCGACGACTTCGCCGGCGACCGGCGAATAGACATCCGACGCCGCCTTGACCGATTCGACCACCGCGGCTTCCTCGCCCTTGGCCATCCGCTTCCCCGCCGCCGGCACCTCGGCGAAGACGATGTCGCCCAGCGCCTGCTGCGCATGGTCGGAGATGCCGACCGTGGCGACGTCTCCGTCGAGGCGGATCCATTCGTGCTCGCGGGTGAAATAGAGGCTCATGCGGGGGTTCCCTTGCGGTGGTAGCGGTGGGGGACGAACGGCATCGCGGCGACCCGCGCGTCGAACAATTTGGAGCGCTGCTCGAGCTTCAGCCCGGTGCCGGCCTCGGCCAAATGGCTGGTGACATAGCCCATCGCGATCGGCCGCTGCAGCGAAGGCGAGAAGCCGCCGCTGGTCACCCGCCCGACTTCATTGCCCTCGGCATCGAGCACCCGGGCGCCCTCGCGCACCGGCTGGCGGCCGTCGACCTCGAAGCCGACTCGGCGCTGCAATGGGCCGTTCTCGATTTCGGCGAGGATCCGCATCGCCCCGGGAAAGCCGCCCTCGGCTCGGCGGCGCTTCTGGATCGCGAACTGTAGGCCCGCCATCACCGGCGTCGTGTCGCGGTCGATGTCGTGGCCGTAGAGCGGCAGCCCGGCCTCGAGCCGAAGCGAATCGCGCGCTCCCAGGCCGACAGGCTTGACCTCATCGCCGGCGACGAGCGCGTCGGCGACGGCTGCGGCGGCGATTGCGGGAACGGAGATTTCGAAGCCGTCCTCGCCGGTATAGCCCGAGCGGCTGATCCACGCCGGATGGCCCTCGATCCGGAACGCGCCGCCCTCCATGAAGCTCAGCTCGCCGGCTCCCGGCGCGAGCTTGTCGAGCGCTTCGACCGCCCGCGGCCCCTGCAGCGCCAGCAGCGCCTGCTCCTTCATGTGATCGACAACCACGTCGCGGGGCAAGCGCTGCTCGAGGGCCGCAATATCGCTGTGCTTGGTGGCGCCGTTGACGACCAAATAGAAATCGGTGCCGCGGCGGGTCGCCATCAGGTCGTCGATGATCCCGCCATGGTCGTCGAGCAGCAGCGAATAGCGCAGCTTCATGTCGCCGAGCATCTTGAGCTCGCCGGGCAGGAGCGTCTCGAGCGCTCCGTCGACGTTGGTGCCGTGGACCAGCAGCTGGCCCATGTGGCTGACGTCGAACAGCCCGGCATTTTCGCGGGTCCACAAATGTTCGGCGATGATGCCTTCGTACTGGACCGGCATGTGATAGCCGGCGAACGGGACCATTCGGGCGCCTTGGGATCGGTGCCAGCCATCGAGCGCAAGCGTCTGGATTTCCTCGGTCGCCGTGCCTTCGCCGCCATCGGGATCACCGCGATAGGGCTCGCCCCGTGCTTGGTGCTCGTCGGTCGGACCGCTATGGACTTCTCGGCTCATCGGGCGCTCCCGCGACAGGTGACGACAGCCAATGCTTGATGGGGCGCATTGGCCCCAAAAGCTGACTGGCGCCCCCTTCTGTCGCTGCGACCTGAGAGCTTTCCCCGCCTAACCCCGGACTTGATCCGGGAGACGGCGGGTTGCACCTTCGGTGGTCCGCCGTCGCACAAGGCTATGGCGAACGCTTTCCAGACTGTCAGGCGCGCGCGGTCCTTTGGCCTGAGAGATTCCGGGGGCGGTTGCTCCTTCGGCGCCGATTCGCCCAATGGGCGTCACGAACTCTCCCGCGCGGCCTTCCGGCAATTGCTCGCCGGAGACGGCGCGGAGCCTTGGCCGCGCCAATGCATTGAGTCAATTCCGCGCCGTTCGACAGGAGACCTGCAACAATGATTCGACAACTCGCCGGGCTGGCCGCCGGACTGACGGTTGCAATCTCCACGATCATCGCGCTCGAAGCGATCGGCAACCAGCTCTTCCCGCCGCCGGCGGGCTACGACATGACTTCGGGAAGCGCGGAAACCCTGCCGTTCGAGACGCTGGTGTGGCCGGTGATCGGCTGGTTCCTGGGAGCGATCGCCGGCTGCTGGGTGGCAGTCCGGGTGTCGGGCGAGCGCTGGGTGGGCTGGGCGATCGCCGCCTGCGTCCTCGCCGCGACGATCCTCAATTTGGTCCTCATCACCCACCCGCTGTGGATGATAATTGCCGGGGTCGCCGCGCCGCTGCTCGGCGGCTGGGTCGGGCAGCGGCTGCCGACAGGCAGGCGGAGCCCCGCCTCCTAGCGAGTCGCGTTGTAGCGCAACATGTCCGGACTCATCTGGAAGCCGACCAGATGCTCGAAGGTCGCTCTCGCGACCGCCGCTCGAACGCCGGGGTCGCTCAGCGGATCGACCGCCGCCTCGGCGTCCCCGGCCTTGCGTCGGCGAGTCAGTATCTCGCGGACATTGGCCGGCAGGCTGGCCGCCGCGAGGGAAACCCGGACCACCGCCTGGCCGCGGGTCTGGGCACGCTGGCTTCCGGCCGGGAAGTTCAGTGCGACATGGCCGATGCGCTTGGCGACGATCTGGCTGCCGCCCTGGACCGCGACGCTGAAGTAGGGCAGCACCACTTGCCGGGCGGCGCCCGAGTCACCGCGCACCGCGACCACGTCGAACGCCGCGTTGGATATCACCCAGTCGCCGCTCTCGTCGCAATTGTGGTACAAATTGGTGATGGTCGCGGTCACGTCGATCGCCGACGCGTCGCGGCTATTCGACGGGGTGAATACAGTGACGTCCCCGGTCGCCGCCGGGATCCCGAGCAGCGGGCAGGCGCTGCGGGTGATGTACACGCCGCCGTCCTCGACCTGGCCGCCTCGCGAGCAGGCGGACAGCAGCGACAGGGCCAGCAGGGACAAGAGGCGCAGCTTCATGGGATTCCTTCGAACGGGCGTGGCGGCGGTTGGCCCGCTTCATAGGAAGCGCCTTTCAACGCTGCAAGCGATGCCTTACATGGCGCGCGATGGCCACGGCCCGCCCCCCGCTCCATGTCCTGATCGCCGCTCCGAGAGGTTTCTGCGCCGGCGTCGACCGGGCAATCCAGATCGTCGAGCTCGCGCTCGAGCGGTTCGGAGCGCCCGTCTACGTGCGCCACGAGATCGTCCACAACCGCTTCGTCGTCGACCGGCTGCGTGAGCTTGGAGCGGTGTTCGTCGACGAGCTCGACGAGGTCCCCGACGACCGGCCGGTGGTGTTCTCGGCCCACGGTGTGCCCAAATCGGTCCCGGCCGCGGCGAGCGAGCGCGGCCTCCATTTCGTCGACGCGACCTGCCCGCTCGTCTCCAAGGTCCACCGCCAGGCCGAGCGGCTGATCGCTGACGGGCGGCATATCCTGTTCATCGGCCACGCCGGCCACCCCGAGGTGATCGGCACCTTCGGCCAGGTCCCGGTCGGCTCGATGACCCTGGTCGAGACCCTCGACGACGCCCGCGACGTTGCCGTCGGCGACCCGGCGACGCTCGCCTTCCTCACCCAGACGACTCTGTCGGTCGACGACACGGCGGCGATCGTCGACGCCCTGAAGGCCCGCTTTCCGGCCATCGCGGCGCCGCGCAGCGAGGACATCTGCTACGCGACGTCGAATCGCCAGGCGGCGGTCAAGGCGATCGCGCCCTTGTGCGAGAAGATGCTGGTGATCGGCGCCCCCAACAGCAGCAATTCGCTCCGGCTGGCCGAGGTCGCCGAGCGGATCGGAGTGCCGGCACGGCTGATCGAGCGAGCGACCGACATCGACTGGGACTGGCTCGGGCAGCCGGAAACGCTCGGAGTGACCGCCGGGGCGTCGGCGCCCGAGCTGCTGGTCCGCGAGGTGCTCGACGCTCTCGGCCAGAACTTCGACGTCACCGAGGAGGAAGCCGACCACTCGCCGGAGCGGTTGAGCTTCAAGCTGCCGCGGGAGCTGGTCGCCTAATCCCCTCCCCTGCTTTTGCAGGGGAGGGGGACCATCGAACGCAGATTCGATGGTGGAGGGGCCAGACTGGATTGCTTCGTCGCTCCGCTCCTCGCAATGACGGGTAATGGCCGAGCTTCCCCACGTCGAGATGTTCACCGACGGAGCGTGCCGCGGCAATCCGGGTCCGGGGGGCTGGGCGGCATTAATCCGCCTCGCATCCTCAACAGGAACGCGCGCGCGCGAGCGCGAGTTGTCGGGCGGCGAGCCACTGACGACCAACAACCGGATGGAGCTGAAGGCGGCGATCGAGGGCCTCAACGCGCTCACCAAGCCGTGCCGGGTCAAGCTCACCACCGACAGCGTCTACGTCCGCGACGGGATCACCCGCTGGATCCACGGCTGGCAGCGCAATGGCTGGCGCACGTCGGCCAGGAAGCCGGTCAAGAACGCCGAGCTGTGGCAAGAGCTGCTGGACGCGGTCGCCCGGCACCGGATCGAGTGGCACTGGGTCAAGGGACACAGCGGCCACCCCGAGAACGACCGGGTCGACGCTTTGGCCTGCGCGGCCGCGGACTCGCAGCGCTAGGGCTGGGCGCGCGGCTGGAAGTCGGCGGGGTCGATCCCCGCGAGCTCGCTCGGCAGCGGCTCGCCGCAAATAAGCAACGCGCACAATAAGGACGCCGCGGGTGCCGTCTGGATTCCCATTCCGCCCTGCCCCGCGCACCAGAAGAAGCCCGGCGCCTGGTCGTCGAAGCCGAGCTTCAGCATGCGGTCCGGAGCGAAGGTCCGAAGCCCCGCCCATTTGCGCTCGACCGCCTCGACCGGCCAGTCGACCGCTCGCTCGAAACGGTCGATCGCGTTCGCGACGTCGATTTCCTCGGGCGCCGCGTCGCACGGGTCGACCGGAGTCTCGTCCAGCGGGCTGACCCAGACGCTGCGCTCACCTTCGCCCTTGAAATAGAAACTGTCGTGGAGGTCGGTGACCAGCGGCAGGTCGCGCAAGCCCGAGCGCCCGACTCGGATCTGGACGACGGTTCGGCGCATTGGCTGAAGCGCGATCGGCGGCACTCCGCAGCGGGCCGCGACATCGTCGGCCCAGGCGCCGGCGGCGTTGACCAGGACGGCCGCGCTGATCGGGCCGGCCGCGGTTTCGACTTCCCACGACTCCCCCAACCGTTCCGCCAACCGGAGCGCCGAGTCCGTCCGCACCTCCCCGCCCTGGCGGCGAATCGCGGCGAGGCAGGCGGCGTGGAACGCAGCCACCTCGATGTCGGCGCAGCTCGGCTCGTACCAGGCGCCGGTCCACTGCTCGCGCAGCCCCGGGACCATCTTGTCGAGCTCGGCCCGGTCGAGATGAATGAGCGCATGCTCGCCGACCAGATCCTCGGCGCCAGCGACCGAGTCGCCGTGCGCGCCCGTCAAGTGCACCGTGCCGCGGTGGCGCAGCAACGGCGTTGACGATCCCGGCCAGCCGGAGTCGAACATCGGCCTTGAGGCGATGCTGAGCTTGCGCCCCGGCGACGAGCCGAGGCTGGCGACCCAGAACGCGGCCGAGCGCCCGGTCGAATGGCGGCCGCACAGGTCCTCGGTCTCGATCACCGTCACTCGGGCGCTTCCCGCCAGCCTTGCTCCGAGGCTGGCGCCGGCAATCCCGCCGCCGACGATCAAGATGTCGCAAACATGGGCTTCCGGCACGATCCTCACGTCCTTGCTTGTCTTCGGGCCTGGTTACGAATTGGAAAGCCGGACCGTCTAGTGGTTGGCGCCATGATCAACGCCGGATTCACCGAATTGCTGCCCGAGACGATGCTTGGGCTTCTGGCGATCCTGCTGCTGGTCGCGGCCGTCATCGATGTTCGCACCTTTACCATTTCCAACTCGCTCAACCTGTCGATCGCGCTGCTCGCGCCGATCTACTGGCTGTCGATCGCGCTTCCGCTGTGGCCCAACGCGGCAATCCAGCTGGCGGTCGGCGCGGGAGTCTTCGCATTGCTCGCCGGGGCCTTTTACGCGGGGATGATGGGCGGCGGCGACGTCAAGCTCGCGGCGGCCCTGGCGTTGTGGTTTTCGCCCGCATCGACTGTCAAATTCTTGATCCTGATGTCGCTGGCCGGCGGCGTCTTGACGCTGTTCATTGTCGCTCTCCACCGAATGCGCGGCAAGCCCGGGCGTCCCGAAATTCCTTATGGCGTGGCCATCGCTTTTGGCGGCCTCGCCATTCTCGCCCAACGGTTTCTTAACCAATTTGCCTGATGTGTCGTCACTTCGACGGGGCCCTGTAGGGGAGGCGATCGCGCCATGAACGTGAAGAAAATCGCGCTGCTGTTTGGAGCGCTGGTCATTGCGGTGGTTACCGCGGTCATGGCCAAGAATATGTTCGTTGGGGCCGGAGCGGAGCAGGCTTCGGCCGCTCCCGCGGTCCCGCTCGGGCCCAAGGTCCTGGTTGCCCGCAAGGCGCTTCCGGTCGGCACCATCATCGATGCCGAAAGCCTCGCCTATCAGCCGTGGCCCAAGGAGCTCATCCAGAGCGCTTATTACACCGAGGGCTCGCCCGACTCCGACATGACCAAGCTGCTCGGCACCGTGGTCCGCCATCCGGTCACCGCCGGCCAGCCGCTGACTCATGGCGCGCTGGTCGGACCGAACGACCGCGGCTTCCTCGCCGCGGCGCTTGGCCCGGGCATGCGGGCGGTCACCGTTCCGGTCAACGTGTCGAGCGGTGTCGCCGGCTTCGTCTTCCCGGGCGACCGGGTCGACATGGTCCTGACGCAGCTGGTCACCGGCGGCGGCGATGGCCCGCCGCTCAAGGTCTCCGAGACGATCGTTCGCAACGTGCGCGTGCTCGCCACCGACCAGCGCATCGACAGCAAGGGCGACGACGGCAAGACCGAGGTCAAGACCTTCTCCAACGTGACGATGGAGGTCACTCCGCGGATCGCCGAGAAGATCGCCGTTGCCCAGAGCATGGGCACTTTGACCCTTTCGCTGCGCTCGATCGCCGACAACACCGCCGAGCTCGAGCGGGCAGTCGCTTCGGGTGAAGTGCGGCTGCCGCCGGGGACCAACCCGGCCGAGGAGCGGCGCCTGCTGCTCGCGGTCGCCAATCGGCCGGTCGATACCAACACCACCTACACCACGGGTGGCGACGTCTCGCGCTTCCAGCGCCGCAGCGTCCCCGGCCGTGCGTCGTCGTCCGGCTCGAATAGCTCGAACGACGCATTCGCATCCTTTGCCAAGGCTTTGGGCGGCGGATCCTCCAGCGGAACGGCAGGTGCCGCCCCGGTCTATGGCGGCCCCGTCGTGCGCGTCAGCAGAGGCAATAATGTCACCGTCGTTCCGGTGGGAGCACGCTAAGATGACCAGTCGTAAAACCACTCGCCGAGCTCGTCTCGGCACCGCATTCGCCGCTTTGGCCCTCGGCCTCGGCACGGTTGCGGCATCCGCCCCCGCGCTCGCCCAGCAAGCTGCGCGGCCGTCGGAGACGCTGACCCTGAGCCAGGGCACCGGCACCCTCGTGCGGCTGTCCGGGCCGATGAGCGACGTGTTCGTCGCCAACGACACCATCGCCGACGTGCAGGTGCGGTCCGCGACACAGCTCTATGTGTTCGGCAAGGGCCGCGGCGAAACCACGGTTTACGCGACCGGCAAGAACGGGCGCGTCGTCTATGCGGCCAATGTCCGCGTCGGCAACAACATCAGCTCGGTCGGCGAAATGCTCCTTCTGGCGATGCCGGAAGCCAGCATCCAGGCGACTCCGATGAACAATCTGGTGCTTCTTACCGGCACCGTCGCATCCCCGACCGACGTCGAGGAAGCGCAGCGCCTGGTCCAGGCCTATGTCGGCGAGGGCACGCAAGTTGTCAGCCGGCTGCGCTCGGCAGTGCCGCTGCAGGTCACCCTCAAGGTCCGCATCGCCGAGGTGAATCGCTCGCTAGTCAAGGAAGTCGGCATCAATCTGCTGAGCCGCGACAGCAGTGGCGGAACCCTGTTCGGCATCGGCCGCGGCAATGCCGGGACGATCAAGCCGATCACCGGCACGGTCGATCCAATTACCGGCGTTCCGCGCGAGTTTGGCAACACGGTCGCCTTTAACAATATCGTCGGTGGCACCACGCTCGGCCTGTTCGGCAAGATCCTGGGTCTGGACGTTCTCGGAACGCTCGACCTGCTTGAGAATGACGGCTTAGTGACCACGCTTGCCGAACCGAACCTGACGGCATTGTCGGGCGAGACGGCCAGCTTCCTGGCCGGCGGCGAGTTCCCGATCCCGGTTTCGCAAGCGCTCGGGTCGGTGACCATCGAGTATAAGCAATACGGTGTCGGCCTCGCCTTTACTCCGATCGTGCTTGCCGACGGCCGCATCTCGATGCGCGTCCGGCCGGAAGTCAGCGAGCTGTCGAACGAGGGCTCGATCAAGCTCAACGGCTTCGACGTCCCGGCGATCACCACTCGGCGAGCGGAGACAACGGTCGAGCTCGGCTCCGGTCAGAGCTTCATGCTTGCGGGGCTGCTGCGAAACGCCAACACCAACAATATCGACAAGGCGCCGTTCCTCGGCGACCTGCCGATTCTCGGCGCTCTGTTCCGGTCGACCCGCTACCGCCGCTCGGAAACCGAGCTGGTGATCATCGTCACGCCCTATCTGGTGCGTCCGGTGTCGGGCCAGCTGGCGCTTCCGACCGACGGCTATCGCGCTCCGAACGACGTCCAGCGGGTGATCGAGGGTCAGACTTTCGTCGGCCCGAGCGGGGGCCGCCGTGTGGTTGCGCCCGTCGCGGGCGGAGTCGCCGCTGCACCGGGGTTC
>JBPCQE010000130.1:0-2613 GCA_050998435.1 Sphingomicrobium sp.
GCGTCGGTCAGGAAGCGCTTCTCGGCGCGCGGAAAATTGACCGCGACGATCGCATGGCCGCCGGCGGTCATCACCGCCGCCTGAAGCGCCTCGAGCAGCCGGGGCTCGGCGATCGAGCCGTTGATGACCACCACCTCGCCGGGCTTGACGGCGGCCGATTCGGTGACGACCCGCCGGGCGATCGCGTCATAATCGACGCCGGCCTTTGAATCGGCGGTCGAATCAGCGGTCGAATCGGCGGTTGCGGCGCCGTCGTCACCCGCCGCGCCCTTTTGATCAACGTCGCAGGCGGCAAGGCCGGCCGCCATCGCGGCAACAGTCAGGATCGTTCGCATAACATCTCCCCGTTTCGAATCGGCCGCCCCCATGGAAGCCGGGATCGCTATAAGGCTCGCCCCGAACCGCAACCGGCGGCGGAGTCGTCCTAGCGCCGAGACAATCACAGTCCCGGCGGCCCGGCAAGAGACCGAAAGTTTATTGCGCGCGGATGTCGAAGCGGCGCGCGGTCGGCATGCTGCTGGCCAGCCCGCCGTCGACGACCAGCGCCTGGCCATTGACGTAACTGGATTCGTCGGAAGCGAGGAACAGGGCCGCGTTGGCGATCTCGTTGGGCTCGCCGCCGCGCTGGAGGGGGTTGATCTCGCCGATGCGGTGCTCGACGCCGCCTTCGCGCGCGGCTTTGTAGATGAGCTCGGTCATTCCGGTCTCGATCAGGCCGGGACAGATCGCGTTGACCCGGATGTTGCTGCCGGCGAGCTGGTTGGCGGCGGTCTGGACGAGGCTGACGACGCCCGCCTTGGCCGCCGAATAAGCCGCTCCGCCGGCCCCCGAGCGCAGCCCGGCGACGCTGGCGGTGCAGATGATCGAGCCGCCGCCGCGCGCCTTCAAGGCCGGCGCGCAATGCTTGATGGCGAGGAACGGGCCGATCAAGTCGATTCGCAGGATCTCCGCCCAGTCCTCGGCGGTCTGGTCGAAGATCGACGCGAGGCCGCCCGATATGCCGGCGTTGGCGAAGACGATGTCGAGCCCGCCGTGCTTCCCCAGCGCGTGCTCGACGAGGCGCTTCACATCTTCCTCGCGGCCGGCGTCCGCCTGAACGATGCCGTCGGCTGCGGCGATGTCGCTGGCGACGACCTCCGCCCCCTCGCGGCGGAACAGCTCGGCAGTCGCGAGGCCGATCCCCGACGCCGCGCCGGTGACGATCGCGACCTTGCCGCTCAGGCGCCCTGATCCCATGCTCGCTTCCCCTCGCTCAATCGCCGCTGTTATAGCGAGCCCGCCAGCCGGAGCCGAGCCATGGATTTCAACCTGTCACCAGCCGATGTCGAGTGGCGCGACCGGGTCAAGGCGTTCATGGATTCGGAGGTCCGGCCGCGCCGCGCCGACTATGACCGGCAGCAGGCCGAGGGCGAGCGCTGGAAAGTGCTGCCGGTGGTCGAGGAATTGAAGGCGAGGGCGCGGGTCGCGGGGCTGTGGAATTTGTTCATGCCGCCGAGCCAGGGAGCGGCCCTTGGGCACGCCCACGTCGACGAAAGCTTTGAGTTCGACGGGCCGGGGCTGAGCAACCTCCAATATGCGTTCTGCGCCGAGGAAATGGGGCGAATCCTGTGGGCGAGCGAGGCGTTCAACTGCTCGGCGCCCGACACCGGCAACATGGAGGTGCTGCACCGCTACGGAACCCGCGAGCAGAAGGACGAGTGGCTGAAGCCGCTGATGGACGGGGAAATCCGCTCGGCGTTCCTGATGACGGAGCCCGACGTGGCGTCGTCGGACGCGACGAACATCCAGTGCAAGATCGAAATGCGCGGCAACGAATATGTCGTCAGCGGCCGCAAATGGTGGTCGAGCGGGGCCGGCGACCCGCGCTGCAAGATCGCCATCGTCATGGGCAAGAGCGACGTGACCGCCGCCACCCACCAGCAGCAATCGATGATCCTGGTGCCGATGGACGCGGAGGGAGTGAAGGTGCTCCGCCACCTGCCGGTGTTCGGCTACGACGATGCTCCGCACGGCCACATGGAGGTCGAGCTCGACGAGGTGCGGGTGCCGGCGTCGAACATCCTGCTCGGCGAGGGGCGCGGGTTCGAGATCGCGCAGGGGCGCCTGGGGCCGGGGCGGATCCACCATTGCATGCGAATGATCGGGGTCGCCGAGGAAGCCTTGGCGGCGACGGCCAGGCGCCTGCTGTCGCGCACCGCGTTCGGCAAGACGCTGGCCGAGCAGTCGGTGTGGGAGGAGCGGATCGCCGATGCGCGGATCGACATCGAGATGACTCGGCTGCTGTGCCTCAAGGCCGCCGACATGATGGACCGGGTCGGCAACAAGGCGGCTCAGGGCGAGATCGCGATGATCAAGGTCGCCGCGCCGCGGACCGCCCTCAGGGTGCTCGATGATGCGATCTAGGCGCACGGCTGCGCCGGCGTGTCGTTGGATTTCTCCCTGGCGAGCGCCTGGGCGTCGGTGCGCACGCTGCGGTTCGCCGAAGGCACTGACGAGGTCCATCGCCGGGCGAGCGCCCGGATCGAGCTCAAGAAGCACGCATGAGCGACCCGCCTCTCAACAATGAGGCGCTTGGCGACTGGCTCGAGGCGAATGTCGGGGGATTCACGCCGC
>JBPCQE010000153.1:0-4280 GCA_050998435.1 Sphingomicrobium sp.
CACGCGTTACGCACCCGTGCGCCACTAGACCCGAAGGTCTCGTTCGACTTGCATGTGTTAGGCATGCCGCCAGCGTTCGTTCTGAGCCAGAATCAAACTCTCAAGTTGATGTACGACTTGGATCCCGTGGAATAACGAGAAGCAAGCCGGCATCTCCGGGAGCCGTTCCTGCACAAATATACAAACTGGTGTGTTTGCGTATTAGGACATCGGCCCCTCACCCGAGCATTCGCTCCGGCGGGTACCCCTGGAACGGCATAAATTTGACCGACCATCCTGAACCCAGAGGCTCCAGGAGACCGGGCCGCCGCCCACATGTCCCTTCATCAAAACCGACAATGTCAAAGAGCCGACACGCATCCACCCCCCGGTTCGAATCGCTCCGGGCATCGGTTGTACCGACTAAGTAGAGGCGCGAACGGAGGCCGGCCCCAAAGGGTCCGCCACCGCTTGCTGGGGCCGCATATATGGAACGGCCCCCATCGCGTCAACAGCCACTGGGCGATTTCTCGCTCGGACCGTCTCACGCTCGTCACAAGATAGCGCTACAGGTGCTTGTTTCAAGCCCCTAAGCCATTGAGGCGGTGAGTTTTTTCGCGAATCCTTGTCAGGCGCTCTGGATGTAGCTGCGCATCGCGTCCGCTTCGGCCTCAATCCGGTCCATCCGGTATTTGACCAGGTCGCCGATCGAGACGATGCCGATCAGCCGGTCGCCCTCGGCCACCGGCAAGTGCCGGATCCGCCGTTCGGTCATCAGCGCCAGCGCCGACAGCACCGGAGTCGACGGATTGGCGGTGATCGCCGGCGAGGTCATCACCCGCGACACCGGCCAGCCGAGCACCTCGGCGCCATGGTCGCGAAGGCAGTAGATTACGTCGCGCTCGGACATGATGCCGACGATCCGGTCGCCCTCGACCACCGGCAAGGCGCCGATCCGCCGCTCGCCGAGGCTGGCGACCGCGTCGCCGACGCAGTCATCGGCGCCGATCGTCGCGACCTCGCTGCCCTTGGATAAAAGGATTGCCGCGATGGTCATTCCCGCCTCCCGCAAAGTCGCTCTGCCGAGTCGCCCCAGAGTCGCAAGGGAACCTTGCTACTGACACCGGGCGCGGCCAAAGGGAAGCATGCCCGACCAAGGCCCCAAGTCCATCCCCCGGCCCGACCCGCTGCCGGGCCCGCCCCATTCGATGCTGGTCCGCTTTCGCCGAATCATGACGTGGATGGCGCTGCTGGCGGTCGGCGTCGCGGGAATCGCGGTACTGCTGGTGGCGAGCGGCGACGAGGGCGTCCACATCCACATGTTGATCGCCACTGCTCTTGGGGTCGGGCTGACGATCATGCTCGCGGCCGCGCTGATGACCCTGGCGTTCCTGAGCTCGTCGAGCGGGCACGACGATCAGGCGAGCGGATCGTCCAGCGGGGGCGCGCCATGACCGAGCGGGAGCAGGGGCCTATCCTGCGCGTCGTGCCGGGCCCGAGCGACATCAACGCCAACGGCCATATTTTCGGCGGCTGGGTGCTTAGCCAAATGGATATCGCCGCCGGAATCGTCGCCTCGCGGCGCGCCGACGGGCCGGTGGCGACCATCGCGATCGAGCGGATGGAATTCATTGCGCCGATCCATTTGCGCGACCTGATCTCGGTGTTCGCCCAGGTCGAGCAGGTCGGCCGGACGTCGATGAAGGTTCGGATCGAAGTGGTCGCCCAGCGCGACCGCGGAGCGACCGAGGTCAAGGTCACCGAAGGCCTGTTCACCTTCGTCGCGCTGGACGAGAAGAACCGGCCGCGGCCGGTCGAGCCGGACTAGGCTTCGACGAGCCGGTAGCGCAGCTGCGCGGTGCCATTGGCCCGAACGCGCACTCGCCACAGCATCCAGCCGTCGCGCTTGCCAAGCTTGCCGCCCTTGATCGCGCGCGCCTCCAGCGGGAGCTCGATCTCGACCATCTGCGGCTGGGTCGAATCGTTGGTCAGGGTCAGCCGGTGCTCGCCGGTCCGCTCGCGCTCGTGGACCTGGGTGGCGCGGACGCCGGTCACGGTGGCGACCTTGATCTCGACCTTTTCGCCGATGGTGTGATCATCGATACTGCCTTCGCCGAGCAGCACTCGGCGGCCCTGGCGGGTGCCGAACAAGGCCAGCTTGCCGGCCGGCAGCGGCAGCCCCAATCCCTCCGCCGGTCGGTTGCGGGTGACCAGCACCCGCTCGAGCGGAACTTCGAGCGAGCCCTGGTGCGGGCGCAGCCGGAGCACGCTCTCGAACTTGACCGACGGCTGGCGAAGCAGCGCGATCTGCTTTTGCGAGCGCGCCGCGACCGTCACCCGAATCGGCACCCGGTACAGCCGCACGTCGCCGAGCCGCTCTTCGCTCGCCATCACGTCGCCGCCTCGTTCGGGCGACGGCGGCGGCGGCGGCGGCGGCGCAGCCATGACTCGGCTGCCGGTGACGACGATTTCCTCGGACGCTTGCGAGATCGCCATCACCTCGTGGGGAATGTCGCTGGTCGTACCCGACGGCCAGCAGTTGAGAGTGATCGGCTTGGCCTCGCCACGCTCGACCCAGACACGCTCGCGGTTTAGCTTGCCGGCGACCGCGTTGGTGTCGGCCTCGGCCAGCCCGGTGTCGTCGCCGTTGGCCAGGGTCAGCCAGGCGAACAGGCTCAGGGTTCGGCCGTCGGCGGAGAGGTCGCCGACATAGTCCGCCTGCCAGTCGAAATTGTTGGTGATGTAGGACAAGGTGACGTCGCGCTCGACCGGCTGCGGGCTGCGCACGCGCACCGACAACGTTGGCTTGGCGGACAGATCGGCCGGCACCGCGGGCGCGACCAGGGTTTCGGACAGGCCGGTGCAGCGCAGCGCCTCGAACCCGGCCTCGGTCTGCAGCACGACGCCGTCGGCGGTCGCCCGGACAATCGCGTCGTGGACCCGCACCTGGCCGGTCGCGCGCGAGGTTCGGCGCAGCGTCAGCCGCTCGCCGAGATAGGCGTCGAGCAGCGCTCCGGGCGACAGCAGCCGGGCGTCGCGGTTCTTTTCGAGCACCGCTTCGCCGAGCCCGGTGACGATCGCGCTTTGCGGGACCATGCCGGCGGTGACGCCCTCGAAGCGCAGCTCGCTTGTCCCCGCAGGAAGGCGCACTCGCCGGGTTTCGCTGACCAGGGCGTAGCCGCCGAGCCAGCCCAGGTTGAGCGGCTCCAGACCGCGGTCCGGATTGCGGTAGACGGTGACCGCGACCCGATCCGGGGCCGGCGAGGTCACCACGGCTTGGGCGTCCGCCTGGGCCGCGAAGCCGATCGCGACCAGCGTTGCGAGCGAGCGCATCGCGCTTAGTGGCGGGTGTCGAAGGTCGCGGTGACGCTCGCCTCGCCGTTGGCCGGAACGGTCACCCGCCAGCGCGCCTCGTCGGCGCTGAGGCGCTCGGACGGCATGCTCTGGTCGACGATCCGAGTGTCGCCATACAAACCGGCCTGGACAAGATCGATGGTCACCGGCCGCGGCCCGGCGTTGGTCAGCTCGAAGCGCATGCGCGTTCGCCAGCGGCTGCTGCTCAGCTTTGTGCGCTCCTCGACGATCGGGCGCACCTTGACGTCGAACGCCTGGCCGGTGGCGAGGCCGATGTCGGAGCCCATCGGAGTGTGGCCGATGCGGTGCTCGCCGACGAACTGCGGGTTGCCGCGCGCGTCGCGCTGGTAGACGCGCATGATGCCGGCGGGAAGCGCGTCGCCGAGCCCCTGCTCCCGCGAGCTCGAGAAACGCAGCACGCTGTTGACGCTCAATGCCTGGTCGGCGGTCGACAGCCAGCCGTTGCGGAACTCGTAGCCGCGCGCGGCGGGCGTGTTGGCGACGTCGAGGAAGCTGACCTGCTTGGTCTGCTTGTCGGCAATCGTCGTCCGCTCGGGCAGCGGGTAGAGGTAGAAATCGCCGAGGCGTTCGCGCGGCGCGGTTTCGGTGCCGGGTCGGTACATTCCATCCGGCGGTGGCGGCGGCGGCGGCGGCGGCGGGGGATAACCGCGGCCATAGCGCTCCATGCGATACTCGCCGGAATTACCGACCGCGCCCGCGACCAGCAGAGTCGATGCGTTCACATAAGGCGTGCCGCTGTTGTTGGTCAGAGTGATCCAGCCCTGCAAGTCCATGCGCCCGTTGGCCTCGTCGAACAGCGCGACATAGTCCGCCGCCCAGGCCAGGCCGGGGGTCAAATAGGTCAGCGTCACCGGTCGGCGGCCGCCGCTGTCGGCGTCGAGCGTCACCGACAGCGTCGGTCGCGGGCGAAGCGTTTCGGGCACCTT
>JBPCQE010000066.1:0-19467 GCA_050998435.1 Sphingomicrobium sp.
CTCCTCGCCCGTCCTGGGCGCGTAAGTGACGCGTGACGCTTGCGCCGCGGCCGGGTGGGCTCAATATGCGCCGGACATACAGGGGCGCAAGCCTTGTGCCGCCCCTGATTGAGCAAGGACGGACCGACGAACCTTATGCTGAGCTTCCTGTTCCGGCGATTAACGTCGAGCGGCGCGAGCCGCGGAAGCGCGTTGTTTGCCGCGCTGGTGGGCGAGGCCCGACGCCCGCACTGGTATGTCGAAGGCCAGGTCCCGGACACGCTCGACGGACGCTTTGCGGTGCTGGCGACGCTGGTCGCGTTGGCGACCGTCCGGCTCGAGCGTGGCGACGAGACGGCGCGGCTGGAAGCGGTGGCGCTGGCCGAACGCTTCGTCGAGGCGATGGACGCCGAACACCGCGAGCTCGGCATCGGCGATCCGGCGCTCGGCAAGACGGTGCGCAAGCTGGTCGGGGCACTCGCTCGGCGGGTCGAGCTGTGGCGTCCGGCGATCGATCGCGATCAGTGGGACGGTGCGGTGACCGCGAGCCTGTTCCGCGGTGCGCCGACCGCGGACGCCCTCGTGCATTGCGAAGCGGCGCTGCGGGGCGTCTGGGCCGGGCTCGAAGCGGCGAGCGACGAGGCTCTTGCGGAAGGGAGGATCGGATGATCGAGGATTTCGCCCATCGGCTGACGATCGACCGGATCCGCGACGGCGAGCGCATCGACCTCGTCGCCGACGAGCCCGAGCGCCGAGCGATCGCCGAGCGGCTCGACCTGCCCTCGCTCGACCGGCTCGAGGCGCACGCGAGCCTGGCCCGCGACGGCGCCACGGTCCGCGCCTGCGGCCGAGTCGCCGCCTCGCTCGAGCAGCGCTGCGTCGTCACCGGCGAGCCGGTCGCCGCCCATGTCGACGAACCGTTCGACATCGCATTCGTGCCCGAGCCGCGGGCCGAGGAGGTCGAGCTGCGCCCCGAGGATTGCGAAATGGTGTTTCATGACGGCGCGACGCTCGATCTCGGGACCGCGATCGCCGACACGCTGGCGCTCAGCCTCGATCCTTATCCGCGAAGCGCGTCGGCCGAAGCCGCGCTGAGGGAGGCGGGCGTCCTCAGCGAGGAGGAAGCCGGTCCATTCGCGGCGCTTGCCAAGCTCAGACGTCCCATCAGCGAATAGCCGTCCAGGATGACGTCAGGCACCGCAGATCGGACAGTTATCGTGTTCGACGCGCAATGCGTCCTGTGCTCCGCCAATGCGCAATTGATCCTGCGGCGCGACCGCAAGCAGATATTCCAGCTGGCATCGATGCAGGGCGAGGCCGGGTCGGCGCTGATGAGGGCAAACGGTCTCGATCCGACGGACCCGGAGACGCTGATTGTGGTCGCCGGCGACCGGCTCCTTAGAAACTCCGATGCGGTCATCTACATCTACCGGCGGCTGGGCTGGCCATGGCGAGTGGCCGGTGCCGCCCGCATCGTTCCGAGAATCCTGCGCGACGGCGCCTACCGGTGGATCGCTCGCAATCGCTACCGCTGGTTCGGCAAGCGCGAGCAATGCTGGGTGCCCGACGCCGCCGATCGCCACCGGATCCTGTGACCAAGGTGCTGGTCATCGGCGGCTACGGCGGCTTCGGCGGGCGCCTGTCGCGGCGGCTCGCCGATCGCGGCGCCGATGTCGTGGTGGCGGGGCGCAGTTTGGCCAAAGCGGAGGCCTTCTGCCGCAGCAACCCGAGCTGCCGCCCAGCCCGAGCCGATCGCAACGAGGGAGTTTCAGGACTGATCGAGAGCGAGCGCCCGAACGTCGTCATTGACGCGTCCGGGCCGTTCCAGTCGAGCGACTACCGGCTGGTCGCCGAGTGCATCGCTGCCGGCGTGTCCTACCTCGACCTTGCCGACAGTCGGGCATTCGTCGCCGGGGTCAGCCGCTTCGACTCGGCGGCGCAAATGGCGGGCGTACTAGTGATCACCGGCGCATCGAGCGTTCCGGCCCTGTCGGGAGCGGTGGCGCGCAAGCTCGCCGATGGCCTCGATCGTGTGACTTCGGTCGAGATCGCAATCAGCGCCTCCAGCCGGGCATCCGCCGGCGCCTCGGTAGCGACGGCGATTCTCGACGGAGTCGGCCAGAAGATCCCGCTGTGGCGGGGCGCTCGCCGGATCATCCGGTTCGGCTGGCAGGAACTGCGACGTGAGCCCTTTGGGCACCTCGGCAGCCGTTTGGTCGCACTGGCCGACGTGCCCGATGTCGCCCTGCTGCCCGGCCGCCTGCCCGGGAGCCCGGCAG
This sequence comes from Sphingomicrobium sp., assembly GCA_050998435.1. Classification (GTDB taxonomy): domain Bacteria; phylum Pseudomonadota; class Alphaproteobacteria; order Sphingomonadales; family Sphingomonadaceae; genus Sphingomicrobium. Next base: position 2,259 of record JBPCQE010000066.1, read on the forward strand.
TGACGTTCCGCGCCGGCACAGAGTCCATGCTTGCCAATTGCTCGCTGTGGCTCGCCAGCTGGCCGGTCCGCTGGGGCTGGATCCAATCGCTGCGACCGCTGTCTCGCCTGCTTTTGGCTGCCCATCGCTTGACCGCGGTGTGGGGCGGCGACCGCTCGGGAATGGTCGTGCGGCTTTTCGGGATTCGCGGCGCGCAGCGGATCGAGCGGCGGTGGACCTTGACCGCCGAGGATGGAGACGGTCCGCATATCCCAACCCTGGCGGCGGCGATCCTCACCGACAGGATCGCCAAGGGAGAGCTGCGGTCCGGCGCACGCGACGCGGGCGAAGAGCTCGCCCTTGCCGATTTCGAGCCAATGTTCGCGACGCTCGCAGTGCGCCATTCAGTCGAGGAGATCGAACAACCGCCGCCGCTCTATCGCCGGCTGATGGGCGACGGCTTCGACCGCCTCGCTCCGGCACTGCAGGCGATGCACGGAGTGCTCCGCGACAGCGGCGCGCACGGCCGTGGAAAGGTCGAGCGCGGAACCCATCCGCTGGCCCGGCTGGTCGCGAAGGCGATGCGTTTTCCAAGGACTGGCGACCATCCGCTGCACGTCCATTTCGCCGAGGACCGTGGTGTCGAACGATGGACCAGGGACTTTGGCGGGCAATGCTTCGCCAGCAGCTCCAGCCGGGCCGGTGACCAGGTCGTCGAGCGGCACGGGCCCTTGCGCTTCCACTTCGACCTTCAAGTTGCAGACGGCGCGCTCGAGATGGTGATGCGGCACTGGTCCGTGCTTGGATTGCCGCTGCCGCTCGCGCTAGCGCCGCGATCCCCGGCGCGTGAGCGGGAGGAAGATGGCCGGTTTCATTTCGACGTGCCGATCGACCTCCCGCTGATCGGGCGGGTGATCCATTACCGCGGCTGGGTCAACGCGTCGGGCCATGCCGGGCCCGCCGCGAATCAGAAGGGAACGTCGTCGTCGAGGTCGGTGTCGAATGCGGCGGGCTGAGGGCGCGACTGGGTGCGGGCGCCGCCGCCCGAGCTTCCGCCGCCCGCGAACTCGTCCGGGAAGTCCCCGCCGCCGCGCGAACCGCCGCCGCCTTCACGGCTGTCGAGAAGCACCAGCTCGCCGCGAAAATTCTGCAGCACGACCTCGGTCGAATATTTCTCCTGCCCCGACTGGTCGGTCCACTTGCGCGTCTGCAGCTGGCCTTCGAGATAGACTTTGGAGCCCTTGCGCAGATAGTTCTTGGCGACTCGCCCGAGGTTCTCGTTGAAGATGGTCACCCGGTGCCATTCTGTGCGCTCCTGGCGGTTGCCGTCCTTGTCCTTCCAGTTTTCGGACGTCGCGACGCGCAGGTTGACGACCTCGCTTCCGCTGGGCAGCGAGCGAGCCTCCGGGTCCGCGCCGAGATTGCCGACCAGGATCACCTTGTTGACGCCCGCCATTGCCGCTTCCTTCCGTGTTTTCGCTCTGAAATGCTTCGATAGAACCGCCCTCAGGCGACGGCAAGGCGGCGGCTTTCGCGGCGGTTCCAGCCGAAGCCGAGCAACAGGATCAGAAGCGTCGCGGCCTGGGCGGCGAGGCCTTCGAGCGTCGGGTAGAGGCCGAGGATTGCAATGCGCGGCGCGCCGGCGACCGGGGTCACTCCCAGCAGCCCCGCCTCCTGCAGCGCGGCGACGCCCTTGCCGGCGAGCACCACCGCGAGGACGGCGATCAGCGCCGAGCTGTAGGCGAAGAATTTGGCGATCGGCAGCCTGGCGCTGAAGCGGAACATGGCGATCGCGATGGCGGCGAGGAGGACCAGCCCGGCCGCCCCGCCGGCGATGAGCGCGCCGACATTGCCCTCGGCCGACAGCGCGGCGAAGAACAGGATCGTCTCGAACACCTCGCGGTAGACGGCGACGAAGGCGAGCAGGAACAGGAACCAGGCGGAGCGTTTCGACAGCGCCGCCCCGAGCCTGGCCTTGATGTAGCGCTGCCATCCGTTCGCCTGCGCCTTGCCGTGCATCCAGATGCCGACGAACAGCAGGATCACCGCGGCGAGGATCGAGCCGAAGCCTTCGGTCAGCTCGCGGCTGGCGCCGCTGATGGTCAGCATGTGGGTCGCCGCCCACCAGGTGGCGAGCCCGGCGGCGAGCGCCGCGACCCAGCCGTAGTGCACGGTTCGGACCATCTCCGGCCGGGCGGCCTTGCGCAGGAAGGTCAGCATGGCGACGATGATCAGAAGCGCCTCGAGCCCCTCGCGAAGCAGGATGGTGAAGGCGCCGACGAACGCCGAGGCGGAGCCGGCCTCGCTTGGGGCGAGCGCCCGCTCCGTCTCTGCGAACAAGCCGTCGAGCGCCGTCACGCGCTCGCGAACTTCGGCAACCGGTCGGCCGCCCCCGATCGCCGCACGGAGCTGCGCCATCGCCTGCTCGACCCGCGCCATCAGCGCCGAGTCGCGCGCGGCGAGCACCGGCTCGATCGGCTCGAAGCCGTCGAGGTAGGCGGACAAGGCGAGCGTCCTGGCCTGCTCGCGGTCGCCGGCCTCGTAGGCGGCGAGGCTCTGCCGGAGGCGCTCGCGGGCCAGCCCCAGCGTGTCGGCTCCGGCCGGCGCGGCGGCCGCTCCGGGATTGGAGCGGAGATAGGCCATCAGCGCCGCCGCCTTGCCGTCACCAATGTTGCGGGCGAGCGCCGCCGGAGTCAGGCTGACGAGCGTCTCGAGGTTTGGAATGTGGCGGCGCAGCTCGGGATCGGCCTCCCACAGGCGCCTGCCTTCGGCGGCGAGGCCGGTGGGATAAGCGAACCGGCCCGAGTGGAAGGCGAGCGCCCATTTGTCGGCCTCGGGCAAATGGCGGAAGCTGGCCATCGCCGTGCCTTCGAGGCCCTGGTCGATCACCTGGTAGAGCGCGAACGGACTGCGCTCGCTGGCCCGGGCGCGGTCGGTGAAGGCGATCGGCGGCGGGTCCATGGTCCTCGCGATCGGCACCTTGGCGTCGCCGTTCGAGCCGTGGCAGGACACGCAGTTCTGAGCATAGAGCGCCGCTCCACGGGCCAGATCCGGCGCCTCGGTCGGAGCCAGCGGGACCGGGTAGGCGGCAAGCAGCCCCGACGCGAGGATCCGCGCCTGCCGATCGATGTCCGCAGGCGGCGCTTTCGCGGCGATCGCCCGCTGCAACTCGGAGGCCCCCTCGACCAGCGCGGCCTTGGCCGGCTTGGCGGGGAGCGCCTTCAACCGCTCGCCGACCGAAGCCGAGAACTCGATCATCTCGTCATATTCGAGCTGGTTGACGATCCGGCCGCCCTGGACGGCTTCGCGGTAATCGACGGCGATATAGTCGAGCAGCCGCCACGCGGTCTGGACGTCGCGAGACTGCCCGGCGGCCGGCGCGGCAAGCGACAGCGCGACCACAGACAAGGCCAGCCAAAGGCACCTGAGCACGGGCATGGAGCGGCGGTTTCCCCTCGTCGGAACGAGTGGGGCTAGCCTAGTTGCGATTGATTATCAATAACGATTGCGGCTAGCGGGGTGGGTATCGCAGCCTTCCAAAGAAGCGAGCAACGCTGGGCCGTTCCCCCGAGCCGCGCCACTCTGCCTTCCATTTCTCGATCTTCATGACATCGTCGATGCGCCGGTCGAGGAAGCCGGCCGTCTCGCTCCAGCCCTCGCTATTGTCGTCGATCCAGACGAGCAGGGTCGAGGCGTAGACCCCGCCGAGCATCATCCGCTTGGTGTAATGGTTGAAGTCGGTGCTGGTGTCGCCGGCGATCCGCCACATCAGGTCTGAAGTCCGCCAGCCGATCCGCATTCCGAGCGGCAGATTGTGCGGCATGGCGAGGATCGCAACTCCGCGGCGGACCGCTTCGCGCGCCGGGCCCATGATTTCGAGCCGCTTCCAGACCAGCGAGCGGATCTTCTCGCGGATCTTCATTCCCTCGAGCCGCTCGGGTGTAAAATGCTCCTCGAGCGCCCGGTCGACGCCCTGGATGTAGGCGTCGACCATGCCGCCCTGGGTCCTGGGCATCGCCAGCCGCGCCTGGGCGCGGTCGATCTCGAACTGGTCGGCGGCGGTATCGACCGCGGCGCGGGTCCAGCCGTCGAACACCGCATTCTCGCCGACCGCCAAAGCCAGCCGCCGGCGCAGCTGCTCGAGGGGACTCGGCTCGTCCGTCTGGTCCATGGCCGGCTAGGTGGGCCGCTCTTCGGGCTCGCGCAACCCCCGGTCGGGAAGCCGCACCAGCACCAGCGCCAAAGCGATCGCCGCGGCTCCCAGCCAGTCGAGCGGCGACAAGGTCTCGCGGTAGGCGACCCAGCCGATGAACGCCGAGATCGCCGGCTGGGTGAGCAGCGCCAGGCCGACCACCAGGGGCGGCAGAGCGCCGATCGCGTAGACCAGCAGACCCTGCCCGAGCACCTGGCTGCCGAGCGCCAGCAGCAGCACCGGGGTCCATTCGTTGGGGATCAGTTGCTCGCCCAGGGCCAGCGACAAAGGCAGCAGCATGGCCGCCCCGAACGCGCTCGCCAGGAACAGCAAAGGCAGCGCATCGAGCTGTCCCCGCGCCCGTTCGACCGCGATCAGATAGCCGGTGTACAGCAGGCCGGCGGCGAGCGCGAACAGGTCGCCGCGCAGATGGCGGGCGGACAGCTCGGCGCTGCCACCCATCAGCAAGGCTGCGCCGACGGCGGCGAGGAGCAAGGCGGTGGCCTGCAACGGCGAGGGCAGCCGCCGCGCGAGCCACAGCCCCCAGGCGGCGAAGGCGAAGCTCGAGATGTTGCCGAACAGGGTCGCGTTGCCGAGCTTGGTCATGTGGATTCCAGTGTGCCAGGCGGCGAGGTCGGCGGCGAAGAAGAAAGCGGCGAACGCGGTCAGGGCGACGAGCGCGCGCTTGGGCCAGTGCACCGGCGGGCCGATCACTCGGGCGATCAGGAACAGGAACGGCAGCGCCAGCGCCAGCCGCCAGAACCCCGCCGCGACCGGGCCGACTCCGGCGAGGCGCACCAGCCACGGCCCGAACGCCAGCGAGCAGCTGCCGATCAGCAATGCGGCAAAGGCGAACGGCTGGGGTTTTTTGACGTTTGTCACTGGATTGCTTGGCTTCGCTCGCAATGACGATCTGTGCCGGTCATTGCGAGGAGCGCGGCGACGAAGCAATCCAGTTACGGCGCGTATTTTCTCTCCAGCTCGAACAAGGCGAGCGCGGCGCGGGCGGCGTCGCCTCCCTTGTCGCCCTGGGCCGGATCGGCTCGGACCGTCGCCTGGGCTTCGTTTTCGACCGTCAGGATGCCGTTGCCGATCGAGAAGCCGTCGAGAGTCAAAGCGAGCAGCCCGCGGGCGCTTTCGTGAGCGACGATTTCGAAGTGGAAGGTCTCGCCGCGAATGACGACGCCAAGCGCGACGAAGGCGCAAAAGCGGCCGCTTCGGGCCGCCAGCGCGATGGCCGCGGGCAGCTCGAGCGCTCCGGGGACGGCAATCGTCTCATGCTTGTGGCCGGCCGCCTCGATTGCCGCACGGGCGCCGGCGAGCAGCATGTCGTTGAGATGCGGGTAGAAGCGCGCCTCGACGATCAGGATCGTCGCCATCGGGTCAGTTTCCAGCCTTGATGGCGCGTTCCTCGACGATCGCCAGGCCGTAGCCCGACAAAGCGACCGGCGAATGGTGGGTGTTGGTCAGCAGCACCATCTCGTGGATCCCGAGCGCGGCGAGAATCTGGGCGCCGATGCCGTAGCTGCGGAGTGCCTCGCCGCCCGCCTCGCCGCTCTCCGGGGGAATCCCGGAGCGAAGGTCGGTGGCGCGCGACAGCGATCCGGGCGAGGCGGCGTGGAGCGCGACGACGACTCCCGCGCCTTGCGCCTCGATCATCGCCATCGCGCCCGGCAGCAGGCCCGAGCGCTCGCTCGACTCGCCGAGCACGTCGGCGAACAGGTCGAGGCTGTGCATCCGGACCAGCACCGGCTGGTCGGGGTCGATGGCGCCGTGGACCATCGCCAGTTGCTCGGCGCCGTTCGCTTTGTCGCGGAAGACCTGCGCCTGCCACTTGGCGCCGCTCCGCGAAGTGAATCCGGTCGACGCGACCCGCTCGACCATATTGTCCTTCTTGAGGCGGTAGGCGATGAGGTCGCGGATGGTGCCGATCTTGAGGCCGTGCGCGGCGGCGAAGCCTATCAGGTCGTCGAGCCGGGCCATGCTTCCGTCCTCGCGCATGATCTCGCAGATCACGCCCGACGGATTGAGCCCGGCGAGGCGGGCGACGTCGACCGCGGCCTCGGTGTGGCCGGCTCGGACCAGCACTCCGCCGGGTTGAGCGACCAGCGGGAAGACGTGGCCGGGCGAGACCAGCGCATCGGGGGCATTGGCGGAGTCGATCGCCACCGCGACGGTGCGGGCGCGGTCGGCGGCGCTGATCCCGGTCGAGATGCCCTCCCTCGCTTCGATGGAAACGGTGAAGGCGGTGTTGTTGCGGCTTCGGTTCGAGCTCGCCATCGGCTGCAGGCCGAGCGCTTCGACCCGCTCCTTGGTCAAAGCGAGGCAAATCAGGCCGCGGCCGTGCCGGGCCATGAAGTTGATCGCGTCCGGGGTCGCCATCTGCGCCGGGATCACCAGATCGCCCTCGTTCTCCCGGTCGTCGTCGTCGACCAGGATGAACATCCGCCCGTTGCGCGCCTCGTCGATGATCGCCTCTGCGCCGACCAGCACGTTGGTATTGCCGCTCTGGAGAAGCTTCTCGAGCCGCCCCAGGGTGTCCGCGGTCGGGTTCCAGTCGGGCGACCCGAGCTTGCGCAGCGAATTGGGGTGGAGGCCGGCGGCCCGGGCGAGGCCGGAGCGGCTGACTTCGCCGGTGGCGATGACGGCGCTGAGGCGCTCGATCAGCGTGGTGCTCATGGCTGCCAACTATCACACTACAGTGTGATCGCAAGCCAAACTTTATGTCGTTTAATGTGCGCGACCGGCCAACATTCGCTCGATGTAGCGCGCAATCACGTCGATCTCGACATTGAGCTGTCGTCCCTCGGCGACATGGCCCAAGGTGGTGATCTGGCCCGTGTGGGGGATGATGTTGACTGAGAAGTGGGTCGAACCGTCCTCGGCATCGCCCACGTCGTTGACGGTCAGCGACACTCCGTCGAGCGCAATCGACCCCTTCGGCGCGATATAAGGGCCGAGGCCGTCGGGCGCTCGCAGGCCGAGGCGCGACGAGCCACCCTCGGGGCAGACGCCGATGACTTCGGCGACACCGTCGACATGGCCGGCGACGATGTGCCCGCCGAGCTCGTCGCCGACGCGCAGCGAGCGCTCGAGGTTGAGGCGGCTGCCCTCGCTCCACAGGCCCTGGGCGGTTCGCGACCGGGTTTCGGCCGATACATCGACCGCGAACCAGCCATCTCCCTTGTCGACCACCGTCAGGCAGACGCCCGAGCAGGCGATCGAAGCGCCGAGATCGACCGTCGCCATGTCGAAAGCGCAGGCGATGGCGACCCGCAGGTCGCCGCGCTGCTCGGCGCTTCGGACGGTGCCGACGTCGGTGGTGATCCCGGTGAACACGCCCGCGCCCTAGCTGGCGCGGACCCGCTCGTAAACTTCGAGCCGGTCGACCCCGAGCGCCCGGTTGTCGCCGGATCGCCAGCGGCCGTGGGCGCCGGCAATCCCGTCGAGCCCGACATAGCCGAACGAAGACTTGCCCTCGCCGACGATGATCGGCGCCCGGTGGATCAGAATGCGGTCGACGAGGTCGTCGGCGAGGAACGCGGTCGCGGTCGCCGAGCCGCCTTCGACCAGGAGGTCGTTGACGTCATGAAGTCGGTGGACATCCTGCGGGGAACGCAGGATTTCCCAGCCGTCGACCGCCTCGCCGCGGGTCAGCAGCGCGCGCCTCGGCGAGCGGTCCTCGAGGCCCGGCAGCCGGACGTCGAGCCGGGGCGTATCGGCGAGGTAGGTGCCGCGGCCGACCAGGATCATGTCCGAGTGCGCGCGCTCGAGGTGGACGTGGGCGCGCGCGTCCTCGCCGGTAATCCATTTGCTCTCGCCCGAGGGCATCGCGATCTTGCCGTCGCTCGACAGCGCCAGCTTCAAAGTCACCCGCGGCCGCCCGAGTCTCAGCCGAGTAAGATAGCCGGCCAGCGAAGCCTTCGCGGCGTTGCGGCCGGCGCCTAGCTTCACCTCGATGCCCGCGCCGCGCAGGCGCTTGATGCCCTCGCCGGCGGTGCGCGGGTCGGGATCCTTGAGCGCGATCGTCACCCGCGCTGGACGGACGGAAACCAAGAGGTCCGCGCAGGCGGGGCCCCGCGGGCTGTCGTGCGCGCACGGCTCGAGCGTCACATAGACGTGCGAGCCGACGGCCTTGCGGCCCGCCTGCCCGAGCGCGACGGCTTCGGCATGCGGTCGCCCGCCTGGCTGGGTCGCTCCGCGGCCGACGACCTCGCTCCCCGAGACGATCACACAGCCGACGTTGGGGTTGGGCGCCGTACGGCCGCGCATCGAGTCGCCGAGCGCGATCGCTTCGGCCATGAAGCGAGCCCCACTGCCCCGCGCCTCGCTCACATTCCGAGGCGTTTCTCGAGCTTCTGGAACTGCCTCTGCCGCTCCTTGGCGGCGGCCTCTTTCTCGGCCTGGTGCTTCTTCTGGTCGGCGACGATCTGGGCGTCGGTGCGGTCGGCTTTCCACTGCTCGACGTAAATGAGACGCGGCGGTGGCGCGGTGTTGATCTGCGAATCGACGAAGAACTCGATGACGATGATGATCGTCACCAGCACCGCCAGAGCGGCGCCGATCCAATGCTCGCGCTCGCGGTGGCGAAGGAAAGCGCGGAAGTCCGCAAACGCGGCGCGCGGGCTGACCGGACTGGGAAACCAGGACATGGCGCCAAGATAGGACTGACGGTCCCGGACCGCCAGTCCGTATCCCGGACTCGATCCGGGATCCAGGCCACCCATGCTCATGGATGCTGAAACGAGTTCAGCATGACGGCCCGTTTGGACCGTCAATCCAGTTCGAAGCGCAGGGTGATCGTGGTCGACGAGGCGATCGCCCGGCCGTCCACGGTCGCCGGTTTGTAGCGCCAGTGGGCGAGCAAATGGCGGCGGGCGGCGGCCAGGAACGCCGGATCGGCCCGGCCGACCGGCTCGACCGCGACCACCCGGCCGCGCGGATCGATCGACAGCTGGAGCTTCAGAACCGCTTCCTCGTCGCTGTGGATTTTCGCCGCCGGATAGGGCGGGCGTACGGCGGCCGCGGACGTCGCGAAGCGCGGGCCGACGCGCACCGGATCGCGGGGGACCGGATCGAGCCGCGGCTGCGGAACGGGTGTCGGGCCGATCGGGCCGGGATTGGGCACCGGCAGCATGACCGGGGGATCGAGCGGATGCGGCTGCGGCACCGGCACGATCACCGGGACTCGGGTGATCGACGGCTGCGAGGGCACCGGCCGAGCCTGCGGCGGCTCGGGCGGCGGCGGTGGCGGCATCGGGATCAGCGTGACCTCGGTCGCTTTGCGGATACGGTCGGGCAGGTCCATCTTCGCGCTCATCACCGCAGCGATCAGTGCGACGTGGCCGGCGATGATCGCCAGCATGACGTGGGGGGCGGAGTGTCGCTGGGCGATTCGGCGCCGGTGAGCTGCGTAGGCAAGCATCTCGATCTCCTCGAACGCGAGTCGACGAAGGAATGATACATCATATCTTCACCGGCGCCAAGTTCAATTTCGTCACTCCAGCGGAGGCTGGGGTCTCGGGTCACGTTCTCACTGAGATGCCAGCCTGCGCTGGCATGACGCGCAGCTAGCCAGCGGCGGCGGAGAGGCGGGCAATCGCCCGATCCTTGCCCATGCGTTCAAGCAGGCCCGCCATCTCCGGGCCGCTGTCGCGCCCGGTGAGCGCCAGCCGAAGGGGATGGAACAGAGCCTTGCCCTTTTGGCCCGTCGAGGCCTTGAGCGCGTCGGCGAGCGCCGGCCACGGGTCGTTGGACCAGTCGAGGCTGGCGGCGAACGCGGCCGCCTGGCCGACCAGCGCCCGCTCCTCATCGCCGAGCCTGGGCGGAGCGATGTCGCCGGCGATCACCTCGAACCAGTCGGAAAAGTCGGTCAATCGCTCGAGGTTGCCGCGCAGCAGCAGCCAATCCAGCTCGCTCGCGCCGTCGGGCAACCGATCCGCGACGTCGGCGAATTCGAGCCGGTGCATCAGCCGCGCGTTGAGCAGTTCGACGTCGTGCAGGTCGAAATGCGCGGGTGCGCGGCCAAAATGCGCGAAATCGAAATCGGCGGCGAGCTCGTCCAGACTGGCCGCGGATTCGACCGGCTGCGACGTCCCGAGCCGGGCGAGCAGCGACAGAAGGGCCATCGGCTCGAGGCCCGCTCCGCGGATCTCCTCGACTCCGATCGAGCCGAGCCGCTTGGACAATTTGCCCCCGCTTTCCGACCCGCCCGCGACCAGCAGCGCCTCGTGAGCGAGCTCGGGCGGCTTAGCGCCAAGCGCGGCGAACATCTGCAGCTGGGCGGCGCTGTTCGAGACATGGTCCTCGCCGCGCACGATGTGGGTGACGGCAAGATCGATGTCGTCGATCACCGAGGGCAGCAGGTACAGCCAGCTGCCGTCCTCGCGGCGGACCACGGGATCGCTGAGCAGCCTGGAGTCGAAGCGCTGCGGCCCGCGGACCAGGTCGCGCCACTCGATCGGCGCCTGATGGTCGAGGCGGAAGCGCCAGTGCGGCGGGCGGCCTTGCGGCACCGGCGCGTCTTCGGGCTTGCGCTCGTAGACCGGCGGCAGGCCCCGCCCGAGGAGCACTTTGCGGCGAAGCTCAAGCTCCTCGGGAGTCTCGTAGCAGGCGTAGATTCGCGCCGCCTCGACCAGCCGGTCGAACTCCCGCCCGTAAAGGTCGAACCCCTCGGACTGGCGAACCACCTTGTCCGGCGCCAGCCCGAGCCAGTCGAGATCGTCGCGGATCGCCTGGTCGAACTCTGCCGTCGAGCGCTCGCGGTCGGTGTCGTCGATCCGCAGGATGAAGGACCCGCCGTGCCGCATCGCGAACAAGGCGTTGTGTAGCGCGGTGCGGATGTTGCCGACGTGGAGCCGCCCGGTCGGCGACGGCGCGAAGCGGGTGACGACCTTCATTTGATCGGCCGAGTGTGGAAGAAATTGGTGATCGGGTAGCGGCGGTCGCGGCCGAAGTTGCGGCTGCCGATCTTGACCCCGGGCGGCGCCTGGCGGCGCTTGTATTCGGCGCGCAGCAGCTTGGACTCGATGTCCGCGACCAAAGCGATCTCGGCGCCGGTGGCGAGCGCGACCTCCTTGACCGACATCTCCTTGTCGACCAGCCCCTCGAGGATCCGGTCGAGCAGCGAATAAGGCGGCAGGCTGTCCTCGTCCTTTTGTCCGGGGCGGAGCTCGGCGGTCGGCGGCTTGGAAATCACCCGCGCCGGCATCACCGGCCCGTCGGGGCCGAGCACGCCGTCGGGCTTCTTGCCGTTGCGCCACCGCGACAGCGCGAACACCGTTGTCTTGTAAGCGTCCTTGAGGACCGAATAGCCGCCCGCCATGTCGCCGTAGAGCGTCGCATAACCGACCGACATCTCGCTCTTGTTGCCGGTCGTCAGCAGCATGTGGCCCTGGGCGTTGGACAGCGCCATCAGAGTGACCATCCGCAGGCGCGCCTGGACGTTTTCCGCCGCTGTACCCGTGAGGTCCGGGAGCATCTCGTCGACCGCCGCCACCGCCGGCACGATCGGAACGACGTCATGGCGGCAGCCGAGCAGACGCGCGCACTCGCGGGCATCCTCGAAGCTCTCGGGCGAAGTGTATTTGGACGGCAGCATCACGCCCCACACCTTGCCTGGGCCGAGCGCATCGACCGCGACCGCGGCCGACAAAGCGCTGTCGATGCCGCCCGACAGGCCGAGGATCACTCCGGGGAAGCAGTTGCTGGTCACATAGTCGCGCAGCGCGACGACCATCGCCCGGTAGACGTCCTCGGGGAACGGATCGAGCTTGTGCTCGGCGCGGGTTTGGCACCGCCAGCCGTCCGCGCCGCGCTCCCATTCGGTCAGCAGCAGATGCTCTTCCCAATCGGGCATCTGGACGGGAATGTCGCCGTCGGGGTGGATGACGAACGACGAGCCGTCGAAGACGATCTCGTCCTGCCCGCCGACGCGGTTCAAGTACGCGATCGGCAAGCCGGCCATCGCCGAGCGCGAGCGGACCATGCGCTGCCGCAAATCGTCCTTGTCGAGCTCGTAGGGGCTGCCGTTGGGCACCAGCAGCATCTCCGCTCCGGCCTCGGCGAGATGCGCGCAGACCGGTTCCTGCCAGATGTCCTCGCAGATCGGCACGCCGATCTTCACGCCCCTGAACTCGATCGGCTCGGGCATCGGGCCGTGGGCGAAGATGCGTTTTTCGTCGAAAGTGCCGTAATTGGGCAGCTCGCGCTTCAGAGTCCGGCCGGTCACCTTGCCGCCGTCGGCGAGCAGAACTGCATTGTAGTTGGCGCCGCTGTCGTGGACGATGGTCCCGATCAGCATCGCCGGGCCGGGGCTCGCGGTCGCGTCGACCAGCCGCTCGGCCGCCTCCATCGTCCGGCGGACGAACTCGGGCTTGAGGACGAGATCCTCGGGCGGATAGCCGGTCAGCTGAAGCTCCGGGCACAGCATCAGGTCGGCGCCGGCCGCCTTGTCGCGCATCGCCAGCATCGCGGCGGCGTTGCCCTCGAGATCGCCGACGCGCTGGCTCATCTGGGCAAGGGCAATCGTCAGCCGGTCGGTCATCGCCGCGTGCCTTAGACGGGAAGCTTTGTTTTGCGAACCGTCCTTGGGCTGGCTAAGGGGTCGCCACGCACCGCCGCGCCGGGGAGCCGACACCGCCATGAAATTGCTCGCCGGGAACAGCAATTTGCCGCTGTCCCGCTCGATTTCCGAATATCTCGAGATGCCGCTGACCGAGGCCAGCGTTCGGCGCTTCGCCGACGAGGAGATTTTCGTCGAGATCAACGAGAACGTCCGCGGCGAGGACGTGTTCGTGATCCAGTCGACCAGCTACCCGGCCAACGACAATCTGATGGAGCTGCTGATCTGCATCGACGCGTTGCGGCGGGCGTCGGCCAAGCGGATCACCGCGGTGCTGCCTTATTTCGGCTATGCCCGGCAGGACCGGAAGCCGGGACCGCGAACGCCCATCTCCGCCAAGCTGGTCGCAAATTTGATCACCGTCGCCGGCGCCAGCCGGGTGCTGTCGATCGACCTCCACGCCGGCCAGATCCAGGGCTTCTTCGACATCCCGACCGACAATCTGTTCGCCTCGCCGGTGATCGCCGCCGACATCCAGGCGCGCTTCTCCAACCGCAATTTGACCGTCGTCTCGCCCGACGTCGGCGGAGTGGTCCGCGCCCGCAGCCTCGCCAAGCGGATCGGCAACGTGCCGCTGGCGATCGTCGACAAGCGCCGCGAAAAGGCCGGCGAGTCCGAAGTGATGAACATCATCGGCGACGTCGACGGGCGCTCCTGCATCCTGATCGACGACATCGTCGATTCGGGCGGCACCTTGTGCAACGCCGCCGCGGCCCTCAAGCAGCAGGGTGCCGAAGAAGTCGTCGCTTATTGCACGCATGGAGTGCTGTCGGGCGGCGCTGCGGCGCGGATCGGTACTTCCGAGCTCTCCGAGCTGGTGGTGACCGACACCATCTGCACCGGCGAGCCCGACCCCAAGGACGGCCGGATCCGCCGGCTGACCATCGCCCCCTTGCTCGCCGAAGCGATCCGGCGGATCGCCGACGAAGCGAGCGTCTCGAGCCTGTTCGACTAGGCGCGAGCGATGAGCATGATGCTGATTCTGTGGAAGGCGCCCGTCGTCGACGATCCCGACGAAGCGCAGGCGCTGCTGGAGACTTGGTACGAGACCGGCGACGACAGCGCCTTCGAGCCGAGCGACGATCTCGCGGCGGTCCATGACCTGCTGCTTCAAACCTACCCGATGTACCGCGAAAAGGGCGCCGACCCGTGGGCCGACGGCGCCGACAATACCGGCCGGCTGCTGGTGCTGAGCATCCGCTGGTGCGCAAAATGCCGGATTCTCGCCGACATCCCGGTCCTGGCGAAGAAATATGAGCTGGTGTTGTCGACCCGCAGGGTCCCGACGTGTTCCTGCCGAGCGACCCGCTCGAGCCCGGGCCGGTCCCGCCGCCGTCCGCGTGGGAATGGATCAAGGGCTTCGCGATCCCCGTGGTCCTCATCGGCCTGACTTAAGCCGCCTGGCAGATCCCGATCGGCTGGCTGCGCTGGCCGGCGGTGATCGTCACCGGCTTCCTGGCCGCGGCCGGCCTGTTCCTCTTCTTCCTGATGATCGCCGGAGCGCTTGGCTTCATCGACGTCAACGAGCGCTCCGAACCTTGCCAGGACGACGCTCCCCCTCTATAGGCCCGCCCTTTCCAGATCCGTGGAAAAGTGAACGGCCCGGCCGGTTAGGGCTGCCGTGGCGGTTCATAACGTCGCCCCCCGAGAGGGACCCCATCAAAGTACTACTTTGATGGGAATCCATTCGAGCGGGGCAACAAGGAGACGAAAATGCCCAAGCTCAAGACCAAGAGCGGCGTCAAGAAACGCTTCACGCTCACGGCATCCGGCAAGCTCAAGCACGGCGTCGCCGGCAAGCGCCACCGGCTGATCAGCCACAACGCCAAATATATCCGCCAGAACCGACGCACCGAGGTCCTCGCCGACGCCGACACGGCGCGCGTGAAGCTCTGGGCGCCGTACGGCCTCAAGTAAGGAACGCGGGCAATGACACGCATCAAGCGCGGCGTCACGACGCGCGCCAAGCACAAGCGGATCCTGGAGAACGCAAAGGGCTATTACGGCCGCCGCAAGAATACGATCCGGATCGCCCGCCAGGCGGTCGAGAAGGCCGGCCAGTACGCGTACCGCGACCGCAAGGTGAAGAAGCGCAGCTTTCGCGCCTTGTGGATTCAGCGGATCAACGCCGCGGTCCGCGCCGAAGGGCTGACCTACGGCCAGTTCATCCACGCGCTGAAGCTCGCCGGGATCGATCTGGACCGCAAGGTGCTGGCCGACATCGCCATGCACGAGGGCGAGGCGTTCAGCGCCATCATCGCCCAGGCAAAGGCGGCGCTGCCGAAGGACGACAAGCAAGCGGCTTAAGGGGCGACCGGCTCGCGTTCGAGTGCTCGCCGGTCCCACTTGGCGAGATCGGCGGCGGCGGCGTAGGTCGACTGCAGGAAATCGGCGAGCATCGCTTCCGGGTCGCCCGCCGCTCGCACGTCGGCATAGGGCAGGACGAACTCGCCAAAAGTCTCGTCGAACCGGGCGCCGGCGATGCCCGCGTCGCGGAAGCCGGCCGGCTCCGGATAGGCATAGCTGTAGAAGAACGGCTCGACCGGCAGCACTCCGCCGGCCCAGAATCCCGCGCTCGACACTTCATGGCTGTAGGCTTCGCGGGTGATCCGGTCGGGAAGGCCGGGAATTCCGCCCGGGTGCTTCGCCGCGATCCGCCCCGAGAAGCGCGTCACGGCGAGGTCGAATGCGCCCCACCAGAAATGCACCGGGCTCGCCTTGCCGGCGAAACCGGCGCGGAAACGCTCGAACACCGGCAGCATGGCCGCGAGAGACTCCCGAAGCCGGTCGGCGGAGTCGCGATCGTAGATGCGCTTGCAGCTATCCTCGGCGAAGGGCACCGCCCCTTCGATCTCGCTCGGCCGGCCGTGAAAGGCCGACGGCAGGCCATTGCGGTCGAGCATCGCGATCAGTCGCGAATGAAGCGCCGCTATGCTCCCCGCATTCAGCGGCAGCTCGTCGCGCGATTCATCGCTGACCCACAGCACGATCGCATGCCGGCACAAATCGAGTACCAAAGTGAAGGTGCGCCTTTCGCCGGCCGCGGTCGGCAACGTCTCCAGCCCGTTGGCCCTTGGCTGCAGCGCGACATGCCAGCCGTGATTGGCCCACGGCGAATAAGCGACGCGGATCTTGCCGAGCATTTGCGCGGCGAGGTGAAGCACCGCGAGCGTCGGCGAATCTCGCTCCGAGTCCAGCTTTGGCCAAGCTTGCGCGTCCATCGACCAAGCTCTTTGCATTTTGCCGCCCGGCACGGCTAGAGGCGCTTCGACAATGGCGGGCGACCAAGACATCATCGAGCAGATCGGAAAGGCCGGCGACCTCGCCGCGCTCGACAGGCTGCGCGTCGCGGCGCTCGGCAAGTCGGGGACGATCACCGCGCAGCTGAAGTCGCTCGGAGCGATGACTCCGGAGCAGCGAGCCGAGGAGGGTCCCAAGGTCCACGCGCTGCGCGAGTCGGTCACCGCCGCGATCGCCGAGCGCAAGGCGGCGCTGGAAGCGGCCGAGCTCGACGGGCGGTTGGCGACCGAGCGGATCGACCTGTCGCTGCCCGCGGCGGCGGCTCCGCAAGGCACCGTCCACCCGGTCAGCCAGGTGATGGACGAGCTCGCCGAGATCTTCGCCGACCTCGGTTTCGCGGTCGCCGAAGGGCCCGAGATCGAGGACCAATGGTATAATTTCACGGCTCTCAACATGCCCGCCGCCCACCCGGCGCGGGCGATGCACGACACTTGCTATTGCCAGCCGCGGGACGGCGAGGACGAACCGCGGGTGCTGCGCACCCACACCTCGCCGGTGCAGATCCGGGCGATGAAGGAGCATGGTGCGCCGCTCCGGATCATCGCTCCGGGCCGAGTCTATCGCTCCGACAGCGACGCGACCCACACGCCGATGTTCCACCAGATCGAGGGGCTGGTGATCGACCGGGCGATCACGCTCGGCCACCTTAAATGGACTCTCGAGACCTTTCTAAAGGCGTTCTTCGAGCGCGACGACGTGGCGATTCGGATGCGCCCGTCCTACTTCCCGTTCACCGAGCCGTCGGCCGAAGTCGATGTCGGCTGGTCGATCGAGAAGGGCCGCCGCGTCGTCGGCGGCTCCGAGGGGTGGATGGAGGTGCTGGGCAGCGGCATGGTCCACCCGCGCGTCATCGCTAATTGCGGCCTCGATCCCGAAGAATGGCAGGGCTTCGCGTTCGGCACCGGCGTCGATCGCCTCGCGATGCTCAAATACGGCATGGACGACCTGCGCCCCTTCTTCGACGGCGATGCGCGCTGGCTCAAGCATTACGGCTTCGTCGCGCTCGATGTACCCACGCTGTCGGGCGGCGTGGGCGCATGAAGTTCACCCTGAGCTGGCTGCACGAGCACCTCGACACGCAAGCCGACGTCGACACCGTAGCGCAAACGCTGACC